>DASRER010000044.1 GCA_035651995.1 Terriglobales bacterium
CCGAACCTGCGCCAACTTGGCCTGAATCTGGGTGAGCGCCGCATTGGTATCGTAGTTGAGCTTCAGGTGCACAGTGATCGTGCTCAGTCCCTGAGCGCTCGACGATTCCATGTAATCGATGCCATCGGCGCTGGCGATGACGCGCTCCAGCGGCGTGGTGATGAAGCCGCGCACCAGGTCGGCGTTGGCGCCCACGTAGATCGTGGAGACCTGGATCACCGCGATGTCGCTCCGTGGATACTGCCGCACGCTGAGGGAACGGATGGCCTGGAGCCCGGCAATGAGGATCACCAGGTTCACCACGATGGCCAGCACCGGCCGCTTGACGAACAGGTCAGTGAACTTCATCAGTTGTCCTCGGGGCGGGGCGCCGGATTGTTTGGAGGCTGGATCTTGTTATTGACCAGCACGGCGGCGCCGTTGCGCAGCTTGAACACTCCCGACGTGACCACTTCTTCGCCTGGCTGGACGCCGGAGGAAATACCGGCCTGGTCGCCGCGCGAGCTTTCCACCTTGACGAATTGCTGGCGAACGCCGCGATAGGGTTTTCCGTCAGGACCTTTCATGTCGGTGACGATGTAGACCGAGTCGCCAAAGGGGGCGTAACTGATGGCGGAGGCCGGCAGGGTAATCAGCGGACGGCTGCTGCCCACGCCGACCGTGACTTCCGCGAACATGCCGGGGCGGAGCCTGGCGCCCGGATTGCGAACGGTGGCCTGCACCTGAATGTTTCGCGTGGTTGCATCGACGATGGAGTCGAGCGCGGTGACTTCACCGGTGAACTCCGTGCCGGGAAGGTCGCCGGTGGTGAGGTGTATCTTCTCGCCCATCCGCAACTTTCCAATTGCTTCCTGCGGGACGCCGAAGTTCACATAGATGGGATCGAGCGACTGCAGCGAAACAATCGGGTTGCCGGCGGCAAGATACTGGCCGAGGTTCACCTGGCGAATGCCGAGCACGCCAGAGAAAGGCGCGCGAATTGTCTTACGCTGAATCGCGGCCTTGACCTCGCCCACGTTGGCTTCCGTCTGCTTCTGCTCGGCGGCCGCTCGGTCATAGTCCATGCGCGAAATCACGCCCTGGTCCGCGAGGGTCTGCGCCCGGGCGAAGTTCACCTTCGCCAGGTCGCGCTGCGCCTCCAGGGCAGCAAGTTGGGCGCGCTCCTGGCGCGTATCCAACTCGGCAAGCACTTCGCCCTCGCGTACCGTACGTCCGGATTCAAAGTGAATGGCCTGGACCGTGCCCGGCAAGTCGGCGCTTACCACAACGCCGTGGACTGCCTGTACGGTTCCGACCACGTTCAGCGTGGACGGCCACGTCTCCTGGCGCGCAACGATGGTGGTCACGGCTTCGGGCGGTGGCTGAAAGGCGCCGTTTTTCGCCGAAGCCTGCACCTCGCGGAACTTCACGAATCCCAAACTGCCCAGCACCGCCGCCGTGGCGACGAGCATCAGGAACATCCGTTTTGCCATACTTCCTCTTTTTCTGATAGATGGGCCGTCGTACCGGGCTTTCTTGTTGCTCTCGTATCAGATTTTCTGCACCTGGAAAAAGATGCAGAGCTTTCCGTCGCGCCGGCCGGCGCCCGTGGTCTTCCCCAGTCGCGCATCGGCGCTGCTATGCCTGAAAACGGGCGAGGGGCGCGGATTTCGACAAGATCATCATTATTTTAAGTTATGCCGGGGCAGAGCAATGCGTCGAGCAATGGGCCCAGGGTACAAGAGTTCCCACAATGGGCAGGCTTGGACCATCGGGCAGTTGAATTTGCCGCCGTCGCAGCCCGGAGTCTGCTGCCTTGGTTGAAGCGCAACACGCGGGCGCGTTAGACTGCCGCGCTCGCGGTTCGCAGGCGGAGCAGCAGCTCCGGTCAGCATCCCACACAAATCGTCCCAACGAGGGAACGAGATGCACACCATGCTTGTTGCAGTCGCGCTCCTGGCATTCGCGCAGGGCGCCGGCGCGCCGGAAAAGACAGCGGTGATGGCGACGGTCCAGAAATTCGTAGACCGCATCGATCCTGGCGGTGGCGCTGCAGCGCGCCGCGGGAGGATGGCGAATCGTTGCCTGGGCCTGGGCAAAGAACTGACCGGCTCGGCGTTCGCGCGCGAGGGAAGCGGCAGATTGGCGCGCAGGCGGGTGCTCGTCAGTTCAGCGGCGTCTCCTGGTTCAGCACGGCGACCCAGCGGTTTCCGCGTTTGATCCAGACCGACGCTTCGCGGACGGCGGTCGGCGGAACTTCTTTCCCGCCGAACGTGCCAGAGATTGTTGCCTTGTAGATTGCGATGGCTGTATTGGGCGATGGCGAGCGCACGCGGAAGTCGTCGATCGAATAACTCTTGATTTGCCGTGAGTCGACGCTGGCGATGTACTCGGCTCGCGTGCGGACGCCGGAGGTGAAGATCATCAGCGCGTCAGGAGCGACGAGCTTCTTGAAGGTTTCCATGTCGCGCTGCTTGGCCGCTTCCCACACGGCGGTTTCCTTGGCGAGGATCTCACCTCGAAGCGCGGCCAGTGCGGTTGTCGAAGGCGCAGATGCAGCGTGCTGTTGGCCGGCGGCGGATTCAGCCAACAGCATGCAAGCCACCAGCACGATCGAGTGTTGAAGCAGGACAGTCTCCCATCGTGCGCGTGCATTCCGATTCGCGCGCCGCATCCTAGAACGACACCTTCAGATCGAGCTGCACAAGGCGCGCGCCGCCGGTCCCGCCGGAGGTACGCATGTTGTTGAAGCTCGGGCTGCCGACGAACGAGTAGTTCTGCCCCATGCCGCCGTCAATGGCCAGCAGGTTCGCGGCGGTGAATTGCGGATGGTTGAACAGGTTGAAGAACTGCGCGCCAAACTGTAGCCGCGTCTGTTCGGTGAAGTTGATGTTCTTGGAGAGCGCGAAGTCCACGTTGCTGATGCCCGGAGCGCGCAGGCTGTTGCGGGTGGCAGTCGGAGGCGAGCCCACCTGCGCCTGCACGTAACGCGCGCTCGCGTTGTTGGCCAGGTACGCGACCGTTCCGCCGGTGGAATTTCGGATGGCGGTCACGGCTGAACCGGTGTCGCTGGTGGCATTGGGGTTCACGATGGTGCGCTGCACCTGGCTGTCGCCCGTTCCGGACGAGTTGGCCAGACTCAGAGCAGTGAACGGCTGCCCGGAGGAAGCGGCGTAGGTGAACGCCGTTGTCCAGTTGCCGAAAACGTTGTGCAGCAGTCCATTGCTGCTGCGGTACCAGGGCGTGTCCCAAACCAGCGAGGTGACGAAGCGGTGCGGGACGTCGAGCACGGAGACGCTCCGGTCAAGGTCCACGTTGCGGAAGTTCTGCGGCCGACGGGGATTCATAAAGCTGTTGAAGAACTCGTTGGTCGCGTTGTCGATGAACTTGCTCCAGGTGTAATTGGCGTTGAACTGGAAGCCGGCGGCGAAGCGGTGTTCGATGTCGAACGAGCCCGCGTCGTAGTTCGAGCTGCCGATCGGATAGTGCGTGGTCAGCAGGCCGGTGAAGCCAAACTGCGTAAAGGGCGCCACCGCCTTCGACAAAAACTGCGCCGACGTCGGCATGGTGTTCAGCACAGCTTGCGATGGAACTTCTGATGCGCTGAAGTACGTGGGCAGGAAGCCGCTGGTTGGCGCGACGGGCGCATTCAGCCGGCCTTGCACGCTCAAGTGCGTGCCCTTGCTGTGCAGATAGCGCGCAGTGCCCACCCATCCGCGAAAGACTTCGTGTTCGACGCTGAGCGTGCTGGTCTGGAGATACGGCCGCTTCATGTCGGGAATGTACGTCGCGATGGCTGCGCGCGCCGCAGCCGGCGTGTTGAATGGCGCCAGGATATTGGGAATGCCGCCGCTGGCGAGGAAGTTTGAGGCGGGAATCGGAATTGGGCAATTCGGCAGGCAGTTGGTAAAGAACACCTGCTGCACGCTCGAGGGCAGCAGCCCGCCGCCCACGAACGCACCGAAGATGGGCGCGTAGGAGATTCCGTATCCGCCGCGCAAGGCGGTTTTGCCGTTGCCGAACACGTCCCAGGCAAAGCCGACACGAGGCGCCCAGTTGTCGTGCTCGACGGTGGGCGCCTTGAATTCGAGCACGCCGGGCACGTTGGCGATCGATTCCAGCTTCTGCGCGGCCATGTCCTTCAGCAGGGAGTTGAATTCGTAGCGAAGGCCGAGATACAGCGTGAGGTTGGGGCGGAGCTTCCACTGATCCTGTCCGAAGAAGCCGAGAAAATAATTGTTGAGCGAGAGTTCGGTGTTGCCGATGCCGCGCTGTCCGTTGATGGTGGGGACGGCATCGATGGCGAACTCTTCCAGGCTGCTGTACTGGTAAGAGCCGCGCGGGGCGGGCCGGCTGAGATCGCCCACGATGTTGTTGCGCAGGTCGGCGCCAAACTTGAAGATGTGCCGCCCGCGCTGCCAGGTGACGTTGTCGGTGAGCTGATAGATGTGGTTGAACGAGCCGCTGGGCGCGCCGCCGTTGGGCCCAATGACCAAGCCCGCAGCAACCGTGATGTTGGGGATGTTTTCGGTGGCCGGATCGACGAACGAATTGCCGGTGACCTGCCGGTGATACGACAACCGCGCCTCATTCAGGATGGCCGGCGAAAAGGTGCGAACGTATGTCGCCGAAAACAAGTTGTTCAGGATGTTCTTGGTCGCGTTCAGGCCGTCCACGGGGAAACCAGGGACAAACTGGTTCGGGCCGCGATCGTAATTGAAGCGGAAGTGGAATTGATCGGCGGTGCGAGCGTTCCAGTCGGTGCTGACGAGGAAGCGGTGGTCGGTGGCGAACGATGGGAACGCGCGGCCGACCGGGCCGATCGGAATCGGCGTGCCGAGCACGACGGGCCATGTGGACGCGGCGTTGGCCTGCGGCGCGACCGCGCCGTACTTCTTCAGGAAATCAACGATAAAGCTGCTGACCTTGCCGGGCGTGCCTGCCCTGGTGATTCCCGAGGGGAGCGCCGAGAGAATGGCCATGCCCTGCGCAGTCGGGAAATTCGCAGTTGAACTGCTGCTGGCCGCGCCGAGATTTTCGAATTCATAAGCGCCGAAATAGAAGATCTTGTCTTTCTTGACGGGGCCGCCAATGGTTCCGCCAACGCGGTTGTAGTCGTAGCGGGGCTTGTCGGTGAGTACCCCCTGGCGGATGAGGTTCTGCGTGGTGAAGTCGCTGGCGTTCAGGTTGCGGTTTTGCACGTACCAGAAACCGCTGCCATGAAGTGAGTTCGTGCCGGTGCGCGTCACGATATTGAACTGCCCGCCGGAGAACTCGCCGAACTCGGCGTCGAAGCTGTTCTTTACCACGCTGAACTGCTGCACGGCGTCTTGAATGACCTGGCCCTGCGGACCGGTTTGCAGCGGATCGTTGTTGTCCACGCCGTCCACAATGAAGCTGTTGTTGCGGGCGCGGCTGCCGCCGACCGAGGCGACCGCGCCGCCCACAGGGCTGCTCACCTTTTGCAGGACCTGCGCACGGTTCAGTCCGGTGGTGTTGATGTCCACGGTGTTGGGCGTGAGCAGCGCCAGGTTATTTACGTTCACCGAGGCGATGGGAACGTCGAGAACCTCGCGTCGCGAAAACGTCTCAGACACTTGCGTGCTGTTGGTCTCCACCGGAGCGCCCGCCTCGCTGACGGTGATCGTCTCGCTGGCGGCGCCCACGTTCATGCGCACGTTCAGCGTGCGCGTGGTGTTCAACTCGACGGCGAGTTCGCCGGTGGCCGTCTTGAAGCCGGCCGCCGCGGCGGAGAAGGCGTACGTTCCCACCGGCACGACAGGGAAGCTGAACACGCCTTGCCCGGTGCTCACGGCGGAGAGTGACGTGCCGGTGCTCTTTTCCGTCAGGGTGATGCGCGCGCCCGCGACCACCGCGCCGCTGGGGTCGGTCACCGAACCGATGACGGCGCCCGCGGTCAATTGCGCATAGAGGTGGGAGGTGAGCAGCAGGAATGCCGCAAGACAAGTCAGCCTGAGGCTACGCATGGTGTGCTCCTTCGCGCGCGCCAGGCGAAGGCCCGGCGCGCTGACGCTAGGCCTTTAACACTTGCTTGTAGACACGGAGAAAATTCAGGCCCATGACCTTGGCAATGTCATTGACGGCCCAGCCGCGCTTCTGCAAGCCGTTGGCAATGGCGCGGTAGCGAAACGGGCCATTGGTTTCGTCGATGTAGGGTGGGAAGCGGCCCTTAATGGTCTTCCATTCGGCGTCGCTGTAGATGCGGCGATGCCGCTCCCACTCAGCGTCGGGTTCGCGGCCAGCCCAGCCGGCGATGCTGAAGTCCGATCCGATCCCGATGTAGTCTGGCCCAACGAGCTTGGCCATGTGGTCGAAGTGGTCGAGCAGGTCTTCCAGACTCGAGCGCGGCTTGTCGCTGACGAACCAGTTGAAGCAGGTGAGGCCCATGACGCCGTTTTTCTTCGCCAGCGCCTTGATCTGGTCGTCTGTCTTGTTGCGCGGATGGTCGCAGAGCGCTCTGCAGTTCGTGTGCGAGTAGACGATCGGCTTGTCGGAGACTTCGACGGCGTCGAGCGTGCTCTGGTAGCCGGTGTGGCCCACGTCGACGATCATGCCCAGCTCGTTCATCTTCCTGACCATGTCCACGCCGAAGTAGCTGAGCCCGGCCTGCGTCCGCTCGGTGCAGCCGTCGCCCACCCAGTTGCGCCAGTTGAAAGTGAGTTGGATCTGGCGAAGGCCGAGGTTGTAGAAGACGTCGAGATTTTTCAGGTCGCGCCCGATGCAGGCGCTGTTCTGCACGTTGGCGAGCACGCCCAGCTTGTTTTCCCTCCTGGCGCGCTCGATGTCGCCGTAGTTGCGGACCAGCAGCATGCGGTCGGGATAGCGCGCGATGTCGGCATTCGTCCGTGAAAGCTGCGCGACCGTGGATACGAAAGCAGTTTCGGGCTCAACGTCGCCCAGCGTCGGTCCGACGATGGTGACGCCTGCCTGCTTCACCACACCGAAACCGGCGTCGGCCTGGTCGGGACGCGGGCTGAAGCCGGAGAGATCGTCGATGACGATGCTGTGCTGGAAGATGTCGTCAATTGTCGAAAAGGAGGCGCTCTGCAGCGCGGCAAGTTCGGCCGGCAGCGCGAGCACTGCGCCCACTGCCGCTGCACTTTTCACCAATTCACGGCGGGTAAGATCCATGGTTTCCTCCACGGGCCCGAGAATCTCTAGAACCTATCTCATAAATAGAGAAACTGACTTAACACTTTGATCCAGCAACGATTTAGAGCAAACCCGATGCATGCACCTGAGCGATGCGCAGTGGGAAGCGATCCGGCCACTGCTGCGCGAGAAGCGACGAGCCGACG
>DASRER010000045.1 GCA_035651995.1 Terriglobales bacterium
CCAGCACGCCAGGGAAAACCGCGAACGCCAAGTCCCATGTAGGACCAGCCAGCCAGTTCGGGAACGGACGGAGCCAACCGCCCAGCCACAGCGTCGCGGCTATGGACGAGACGGCGAACATGCCCGCGTACTCGGCGAGCATGAACAGTGACCAGCGCAATCCGCTGTATTCGGTGTGGAAGCCGGCGACGAGTTCCGACTCGGCTTCGGGCAGATCAAACGGCGCGCGGTTGGTTTCGGCGATCATCGCGATGGCGAAGATTCCGAATGCGATGAAGCCGAGCGGGAAGAACTTGAAGATGAACCAGGTGCCCTGCAGCTTCTGGGCTTCGACAATCTTGACCATGCTCAACGTGCCGGCGCCGTTCCAGCCCGCGGTGAAGCTGGTCATCATGATTGCGGACACGATCGCCAATCCCATAGCCACTTCGTACGAGACCATCTGCGCCCTCGACCGCAGCGATCCCATCAGCGGATAGTGCGAGTTCGACGCCCATCCCGCCATGATGATCCCGAGCACGCCCAGCGACGACACCCCCAGCATGAACAGCAGCCCGATGTTCATGTCGGTCACGGCATGCGTCGGCCCGAACGGCACCACAATAAAGACGGTGAACGCCGCAATCACCACCGCCACCGGCGCCAGCCAGAAAACCACGCGGTCGGCCTCGTCGGGCACGATGTCTTCTTTAATAAGCAGCTTGAGGGCGTCGGCAATCGGCTGCAGCAGCCCATGCGGCCCCACGCGCATCGGCCCCAGCCGCACCTGCATGTGCGCCAGGATCTTGCGCTCCAGCCAGTTCATGGCGATCACCGCAACCGAAATCCCGGTGAAGATCAGGAGGATGTAGATCAGCGCCCACACCGCTCCCCACATCGGATCGCCATACTGACCCGGCGTGCCGCTCGATTTCAGGTAGTCCAGGAAGCTTTGCATTTCAGAAGCTGGCAGTTAGCGCTTAGCAATTCGCATTTGGCCCCTGCGCTTCACGGCTAAATGCCAGGTGCGAACTGCTAAGTGCCGCCCTACCGATCCACTTCCCCCAGCACGATATCAATCGTCCCAATCACCGCCACCACGTCGGCCACCAGCGCCCCGCGCACCATTTTGTCGAGCGCCTGAAGATTCACGAACGACGGCGGCCTCACGCGCACCCGATACGGCTGCGTGGACCCGTCGCTCACGATGAAGTATCCCAGCTCGCCCTTGGGCGCCTCGATCGAGTGATAAATCTCGCCCACGGCCGGCTTGATGACCTTGGGAATCTTGGCCATGATCGGCCCTTCCGGCAGCCCGTCCACCGCCTGCTGGATGATGCGCAGCGACTGCCGCATCTCGGCGATGCGCACCAGGTACCGGTCGTAGGTGTCGCCGTTGGACCCAATCGGAATCTCGAAGTCGAAGTCCTTGTACGCCGCGTAGGGCTGCGCCTTGCGCAGGTCCCACTTCACGCCGGAAGCGCGCAGCACCGGCCCGGTCACGCCCAGGTCAATCGCGTCTTTCGCGCTGATGAATCCCACGCCCTTGGTCCGCTCCACCCAGATGCGGTTCGTCGTCAGCAGCGTCTCGTACTCGTCAATCTTGGGCGCCACGAACTTGCTGAACTTGCGGACGTCTTCCTCGAACCCGTCGTAGGTCTCGTACAGGCAGCCGCCGATGCGAAACGCATGCGTCGTGAGCCGCGCCCCGCAGTACTTCTCGAAGATCTTCAGGATCTCTTCGCGGTCGCGGAAGGTGTAGAACAGCGGCGTGATGGCGCCGATATCGAGCGCGTGCGTGCCCAGCCACAGCATGTGGCTCGCCAGCCGGTTCAGCTCCGCCAGGATCACCCGGATGTACTGCGCCCGCGGCGGCGCCTCCACGTTGAGGATTTTTTCCACCGCTTCGCAGTAGCCGAGTCCGTTCGAGACCGCCGCCACGTAGTCCATGCGGTCCACGTACGGATTGAACATCGTGTAGGTGCGGTGCTCGGCAATCTTCTCCACGCCGCGGTGCAGATATCCGATCACGCACTCGGTGCCCAGCACCTTTTCGCCGTCCAGCTTCAGGATGACGCGCAGCACGCCGTGCGTCGAAGGATGCTGCGGGCCCATGTTGAGCACCAGCTCGTTGGCGTCGAGGAACGTCTCATCGCGCCGCGCGCGTTCCTGTTGCGTCAGCCGGAGCTGCGCCTCGGGCGTGTCGAGATCCAGATGCGCCGTGCCCGGATTGTGCTCGTCTTTCATTGGCTCGCGCGCCGCCGTCCGCCGGCGGCAAAACTCACTGCCCCGATTCAATCCCCAGGTTGATCCTCACCCACTCATTGTCCTGCTGGATGATCCCGTAGTCCTTGCGCAGCGGATGTCCCTTCCAGTCGTCAGGCAGCAGGATGCGGCGCATGTCCGGATGCCCGTCGAACTGCACGCCGAACATGTCGAATGCCTCGCGCTCCAGCCAGTTCGCCGTTCCCCACAGCGCCACTACGCTGGGCGCGGCTTCGCCTTCGGCCACGCCGGTCTTCACCCGAATGCGCTCGTTGCGCGCAAAGCTGTACACGATCCACACCACCTCGAACTGCTTGGCGCGCTCCGGATAGTGCACGCAGGTCACGTCCACCAGGTAGTCGAACTCTTCATCGTCACGCATCAGCGCCAGCACGTCGTAAGCGACCGAACGATCGACGATCAAATAATTCTGGCCGAGATATGTGCTCGCCTCGCTGATGCCCGATCCAAAGCGCTGGCGCAGGCGCGCCACCATCTCCGACTCCCACGGCTGCGCCGCGGGTCCAGATGGTTTAGCGGGGGCGGCGTGGCCGCCTTCAGAAGGCTTTGCGGGTTGGGACTTGGCTTCGTCGGCCATTCGCGTCCTGCACACAACCGCGGGCGCGCCCACTCTGCCCGAAGCGCGCACCGGCCCAAAGGCTCTGTCAACAGCTACTTACGTGCCAAAAGGAGCGAGAATCCTGAAGAAACTTACTTGTAACAGCTTGCAGCAACGAGTGTCAACGCGCCTGAGGGACGGCCGCGTTCTGCTCAGGCGTGAGCTGCTTGGCTGGGTGATCTTGCGATGCTTCGACAACGCCGGTCTGGCAGCGACCGGCTTCCATTCGGCAGTTCCGCAGTTCGGCAATTCGGCAATTGCGCTACACCCACTCCAGCGCGCCCTTTTTCCATATCCAGATGTACCCGACGACCAGGATCGCCAGGAACACCATCATCTCCATGAAGCCGAACCAGGCCAGCGCCTTGAACTGCACCGCCCAGGGGAACAGGAAGATGGTTTCCACGTCGAAGACGACGAACAGGATGGCGACAATGTAGAAGCGCACCGTGTAGCGCCCGCGCGCGCCGTCCACCGGATCAATGCCGCATTCGTACGGCATGAGCTTCGTCTTGAACGGGTTCTCCGGACGCACCAGCTTGGCGATGACGAGCGTCACCACCGGAATCGCCAGCGCCACCAGGATGAACAGGAACGCGGGAATGTAGTTCTGCGGCATCCGCCGCACATCATACCAAATCTTGACTTACCACGGATTCTCACGCATGAACACGGACCTGGACGAGATGGACCCGCCGCCTGCGGCCGGGCGCCGTCAGGGCCGCGCTACATGACCGCCTCTTGCCGTTGAGGTGGTCCTCTCGGAATCCGCTCTCCCACGGATTCTCGTGAACACCGAGTGAGACCTGTTTCGAATTTCTGTCCATCCGCGGTGAGCTTGCGCCTTTTCGCCGTCCGCGCGCACAATGTCCACCGCCTGGAGAGGCCCCAATGCTCAAAGCACTGCGCACTACTGCGGTTTTGCTCTGTTGTTCCACGTTCCTTCTCGCCCAAGCTCCGCCGTCGCCGAAAAAACCAGCCGCCAAGTCCCCGGCCGGCAAAGTCCGCAACTACTTCATCGCCGCCGACGAGGTCGAGTGGGACTACGCCCCGCTCGGCATGGACCACATGACCGGCAAGCCCTTCGACAAGCTCGCTAGCGCCTTTGTGGACAAAGCGCCCAACCGCATCGGCCACATCTATCGCAAGGCCGTCTATCGCGAGTACACCGACGCCACATTCCAGCACCTCAAGCCGCGCCCCGAAGCCGAGCAGCACATGGGCATCCTCGGCCCCGTGATCCGCGCCGAGGTCGGCGACACCATCAGGATCACCTTCAAGAACAACGCCACCCAGCCCTACAGCATGCATCCGCACGGCGTCTCTTATAAGAAGGACTCGGAGGGCTCGCCCTACGCCAACATGTCCATGGCCGCCACCGGCCTGGTGCCGCCCGGTCAGACGCACATCTACACCTGGGAGGTGCCCGAGCGTGCCGGCCCCGCGAATGGCGACGAAAGCTCCGCGCTCTGGCTCTACCACTCGCACAACTACGAACCCAAAGACGTGAACGCCGGCCTCGTCGGTCCGCTCATCATCACCCGCCGCGGCATGGCGCGGCCCGACGGCAGCCCCAAAGATGTGGATCGCGAAGTCTTCGCCTTTTTCATGGTCTTCGACGAGATCCGCTCGCACTACATCGACCACAACATCAACACCTACGCCGGCGATCCCAGCACGATCAAGGACCGCTCCGAGTTCTTGCCCTTCGACGCCAACGGCGACCCCAACATCCTGCTCGGCTCCGGCTTCGCCGCCGTGAACCACAAGTACGCCATCAACGGATTCCTCTACGGCAACAATCCCCCCATCAGGATGAAGCGGGGCCAGCACGTGCGCTGGTACCTGATGACCATGGGCGACGCCTTCAACTTCCACACGCCGCACTGGCACGGCAACGTCGTCACCGTGGACCACCACAATGCCGACATCGTGGCACTCTCGCCGGCACAGTTCGTCATCGCCGACATGACGCCCGACAACCCCGGCACCTGGATGTTCCACTGCCACATCAGCGAACACATGGAAGCCGGCATGATGACGAATTACGAAGTGACGGAGTAGCGGGCAAATCCTTCGGAATTGTCATCCCGAGGAGCGGAGCGACGAGGGATCTGCTTTTGATTCTCGGTGGAAGCACCGGGCTTTAGCCCGGTGAACAAACGCGGAACAGCTCGGGGCTTTAGCCCCGGAACGAAAGAGTGTTCCCACGTCCGCGCCGTGTTTGCGGCGAGCACGGACCGTGTGGCCGCGGGCGAATCGGGGCCCCCGGCGCGCCTGCTTTTGGCGAGGCGGGGTGAGGACCCCGCCCGCGCTCGCATCATGCGGAGCCTCATTCCTTCTCGATCTGCAACCCTCCCCAGAACGCAAACGCAAACACCGTCGCCGCCAGGAACTCGAACAGAATGTCTTTGGGCTGAAAGAAGCCGCTCAGGGTTGCGCCGTGGAACTTCGTGCGGATGTATAGGAAGTTCACCACGCCGCCCACCAGCATGTCGCCGAGCTGGCCCGCGGCCGCGCCCACCCAGATCGCCAGCCACAGCGGCGAGCGGGTCATGCGCAACGCCAGCGCCAGCCCGCCCAGCGTGAACGACGCAGCCATGAAGGCGAGTAGCATCGATATCGGACGCCAGTCCGTGTGTCCGGCCATGATCGCGCTCACGATGGCGCGCTCGATCAGCCGCAGGACCGAGTACGCGCCTGCCGCCGCAAAAATCCCGCCCCACTCGTTGCGAATGGGACGAAGCAACAGCAGCACGCACGCCGCCAGCAGCAGGTCGCCGATGAAGGCCATCACCGCGAACCATATCGGGACTGCCGCCTGCCGCATGACCATCGGTCCGATGAAAAAGGTGAACGCGGTAGAGAGCAGCAACGCCACCGTGAAGGCCACGATCGGCATCCATCGGATGCGCGCGCCCGCCAGCCCCAGGAGCTTTCGCAGGCCTTCGCCGGCGTCTTCCGCCGCGGGCGCGTAAGTCACACTGCCCGGCCGAGCGCCCACCACATGCCGCTGCCAGTGCGCGTTCAGGCTGCTCTGGCAGGTGAGGAAGCCGGCCAACACCATCGCCTCGGTAATCAACGCCAGCGCCGGGTGAATGAAACCCACAACGCAGTTGCCAGCGATGCCGCCGATGAGCAGTCCGCGCGCCAGCCCGGTGTTGAGCAGCGGATCACCCAGTCCTTCCTTACGCTGCATGCCGTGGATCGTCCCCGTAAAGTCGATCAGCACGCGGAAGAACCAGTAGATGTTGAAGAACGGAATCAGCAGGAACCCCGCCGCCTGCCCGGGCTGCACCGTCGTGACGCCGGGCGAATGCGCGCGCATCTCCTTGTAGATCTGGTACAGCCAGTAGACCCAGTAGATGTTGGCGGTGATCAGCAGCAAGCCGGCCATCGCCGGCAGATTGCGTGGCTTTCCCAGGGGAGCCGCAACAGCGGCCGATGCCGCAGCAGACATGTTTGCCTCCGGTCGAGCGGGCCCGGGGCCTATCGCGAATTGCGCGCCATTATGGCCATCCGCCCGCCAGACGCAAGGGAAATCTGCAACGCGGACCCACGAAAGGATGGCCGCGCAGAAGGCGCCCACGTTCGCGCCGCGTTCTTTGCTGCGCTAACGTGGGGACAACCGTCCAAACGAGGCACTTCACGTTGTAGCGACGGGCGCCCTCGCCCGTCGGCGCGCCGCAGGCGCGCTTGGAAAATAGCCCGGCGCTTCCAGCGCCGGGTACGGCGCCACCAGAGAATGCCGTCCCGTAGGGACGGCATCTCGGTGGGAGCACCGGGCTTTAGCCCGTTGAATACAAGCGCTCACCAATCGGGGCTATAGCCCCGGGGCCCGCGGCGCAGCCAGCAGCGGTTCCCTGTCGCACCTTGTCGCTTGCAATCCACAGCCTGGACATGTCAACCTCGGGAAAACTCACGCACGCGGCCTATAGCTATAAGACATTGTTCTTTGTTCCCAATACTTTGCCTCTAAGCCATCTGAACTCAAAGACCCGGAAACAGGGTTTCGCCAACTCATCGATTCCCAAAGACCGCGCCAAAACCCACCGGGGGGCTGCGCACGCGGCGTGCCATTTATAATTCCTTGCTTTGTCGCTACGTTCTGCGCAACCCAGGTGAACTGATTGTCTCTTGACGAAAAAATCTACGAGCAGCGCCGCGAGAAGCTGAAGCAGATCGAGGCGCTGGGGCAGGAAGCCTATCCGCGCCGCTTCGAAGCGTCGCACTCGGTTTCGCAAATTCTGAGCGCCTACTCCGGCAAGACCGGCGAGCAACTCGAACACGAGCGCGTCAACGTCACCGTCGCCGGCCGCATCCGCGCCATCCGTCTCATGGGCAAGGCCGGCTTCGCGCATATCCAGCAAGGCGGCGGGCGGCTTCAGGCCTACATCAAGAAGGACGACGTCGGCGAGAAAGGCTTCGAGCTCTGGAAGCTGCTCGATATCGGCGACCACATCGGCGTGCGCGGCTACCTGTTCCGCACGCGGACGGGCGAGCTCACCGTCCACGTCGCCGAGATCACGTTCCTGTCAAAAGACCTGCTGCCGCTGCCGGAAAAATGGCACGGCCTCACCGACGTCGAACTGCGCTATCGCCAGCGCTACGTGGACCTGGTGATGAACCCCGAAGTCCGCGACGTATTCGTGAAGCGCAGCAAGGTCGTGCAGGCGATCCGCGCGTTCCTGGAATCGCGCGGCTACATCGAAGTCGAGACGCCCATGCTTCAGCCGATCGCCGGGGGCGCCACGGCCAAGCCATTCATCACCCACCACAACACGCTCGACATGGACCTGTACCTGCGCATCGCGCCCGAGCTTTACCTGAAGCGGCTCATCGTGGGCGGGCTGGATCGCGTGTACGAAATCAATCGCAACTTCCGCAACGAGGGCATCAGCACGCAGCACAATCCCGAGTTCACCATGCTGGAGTTCTACCAGGCGTACGCCGGCTATCGCGACCTGATGGACCTGACCGAGCAGATGCTGGCCGAAGTCGCGCGCCAGGTGAACGGCGCCACCAAAGCTCGGTTCGGCGACAAAGAGTTCGATTTCGCCGGCTGGCAGCGCCTCTCCATGCGCGAGGCCATCATCAAGTACTGGCCGGAGAAGGCCGCGCCAAAGCCGCAAATGAGCGATTTCGCCACCGCCGGCTCAGTCGCCACGCTGGTGAAGCGCTTCAACGCGGCGCACACGCCGCACATGCCGTTCGATCCCACCGATCCGCCCGGAAAAACGATCGCGGCGCTCTTCGAGGCCGCGGCCGAAGAGCACCTGATCCAGCCGACGATCCTCTACGACTTCCCGCTGGCCATCTCTCCGCTCTCCAAGCGCAAGCCCGACGAGCCCGATTGGGTGGAGCGCTTCGAGATCTTCATCGGCGGGCTGGAGATCGGCAACGCCTTCAGCGAATTGAACGATCCCGAGGAGCAGCTGCGCCGCTTCCAGGAACAAGTCGAGCAGCGCAAGCGCGGTGACGAAGAGGCCATGGCCGAGGTGGACCACGACTACGTCCGCGCGCTCAGCTACGGTATGCCGCCGACCGCGGGCGAAGGCGTCGGCATCGACCGCCTCACGATGCTGCTCACCGGCTCGCGCTCCATCCGCGACGTGATCCTGTTCCCGCTCCTGCGCCCGGAGAGGCCACAGGAGACCGCGAGCGAAACTGCCGAAACAAAAAAAGAGACGTAGCAAGCTGCGTCTCTGCACAGGCAGTCATCCTGAGCGAGCGCGAAGCGCGAGTCGAAGGATCCCTACCTGGCCCGTGAAGTTGCCATCGGGATCCTTCGGCCGCGCTTCGCTGACACTCAGCCCCGCTCGGGATGACAGCTAGTAAATGTCCGGTTCGTCCGGCGTAATCTTCCGTCCGCCGCGCAGCACGGTATTGATCTTCGCCAGGTTGCCGATGTCGGCCAGCGGATCGGCGTCGAGCAGCACCAGGTCGCCGAGTTTGCCGGTTTCGATCGTGCCGCTGTCGGCGTCTTTGCCCATGCTGGCTGCGGTGTTGCGCGTGGCGGCGGTGATGGCCTGTATCGGCGTCATGCCTGCCTTCACCAGCAGCGCCAGCTCTCGATGAAGTCCCGGGCCGGCGAAGATGAGCGGGTTCCCTGCTCCGCTGCCGGTGACGATGGGAATGCCGGCCGCGAGCGCCCGCTTCACGTTCTGCTCGGCGCGCTCCTGCTGCTTCTCCAGCAGCGTGCCGATTCTTTCGCCGGTAGGTTCGCGCGGAGCGGGAGGCGCGGGCGCAACGGCTTCCTTCTTGCCGTCTCCGCCTTTGGATTTTTGCCTGGTTTCGGCGGCCTTCTTCGCTGCTTCTTCGGCCTTCTTCGCGTCAGCCTGCGCGGCTTCCATGTCGGCGCGCGTGATCATGCGCTCGTCCAAGACAAGCCGCATCTGCGGCAGCGCGCCTTTCTCGCTGGCAAGGCTCTTCTTCATTACGGGCGAAAGGCTGCGCGCGACGAGCGGATCAGCAAGATAGGTCTTCATGGCTTCCGGCTGGATCAGCGTCACCAGATCGCCCTGCGACGCGAGCGACGGCAGGAACGCGACCTTCTTGGCCGCCATTTCGGCGAGAACGGCATCGCTGACCACTTCCTCCGAAATGCCCTCGATCACGTCGGCGCCGGCTGCAATCGCCGTCAGCGCTTCTTCGTTGTAGCTGACCCAGACGAAGACCTTCAGGTCGTGGCCGTGAGCTTCGGTGATGATCAGCTTCAACACGTCGTCGCTCAAGCGCGGCGCAGGCCGAGCCGCTGGGCCCGAGTCGTAGACAATCTCGAAGGCTTCCCCGCCGTTGTGCGCGACCACGCGCGCCTTCTCGCGCGCCTGGTCCACGTCCTTGATCTCGTACACCTCGCGCTCCTTCACCATGCGCGCGAGCACGGGATATTGATCGGCAGGAATTCCATCGACTGCGGTGAAGGTCGGCCCGGCAGCGATCAGGTGCGGCGCGTTGAGCAGATCGAGCGTGGTCCAATGCTGGAAGTAGCGCTGCTCGACCAGATCGCCCTGAATCAGGCGCGCCGAGGTAACACCGGCGGCGACCAGCGAGTGCATCCAGGCGACGCGCTGCTCTTCACCAACCTCGGCGCGCAGAATGCGGTTCGCGGGGCTGCTGCTGAGCTGCACGCGCGCGTCGAACAAGCCAGGCACAACGTACTTGCCCGTGCCGTCAATCACCTGCGCGCGAGCGGGAGCATCGACGGCAGCGCCGATCGCCTTGATGCGGCCGTTGTCGACCAGGATGGAAACGCCCGTCTGGGGCGGCTTTCCCGTGCCGTCGAACAGCGTGACGTTCTTGATGAGCACGGCCGGCGGCGGAAGCTGCGCCGCCAGCGGAAGCGAGAACAGCAACAGCGTGAGGGCGATGCGGAACAGGGTTCGGCTTGATTGCACCTTCGTACATCTCCTGAGGATGGGCGTTCTACGTCCAATATACCTGCTGTCAGCGCGTGACAGCCTTCTGGAGGTCCTTCTTCATGTTCTTCATGCGCGAGACAAAGTCGTCGGTGATCGCCGCGCCCTGGGAGAGGTCTTCGGCGACGTGCGGCGTGATGAGCAGCACCAGTTCAGACCGCGTCGTGGTGCGGGCCGTGGAGCCGAAGAGCATGCCGACACCGGGAATGTCGCCGAGCAGCGGCACGCGGTTGCGAAGCAGCGTATTGGTGTCGCGAATGATGCCGCCGAGCGCCATCGTCTGGCCGTCCTTCAGCACCACCGTGGTCTGGAACTGAGACTTGTTGATCACCGGACCGCTGTTGGCCTGCAACGTGTTCGCGCCCGGAGTGCTGACTTCCTGTGCCACCGTCAAGGTGACGATGCCGCCGGCGTTCACGCGTGGCGTCACGGTCAGGATGACGCCGGTGTCGCGATACTGCACGCTCTGCGCGAAAAGGCTGGTGCCGCCGTTCGTAACCGGCGTCAGCGCCGAACCGATGGGCACCGGGACTTCGCTCCCCACCTGGACCCGCGCGCTGGTGTTGTCGGTCACCAGAATCGAGGGCGCCGAGAGCGTCTTCACGCGTGACCGGTTCTCCTGCGCGGTGAGGAAGAGCTGGAGAGCGCGCGTATTGCTGAGCACCGCAAAGGTGGACGCCTGAAGCGCCGGGGACTGCCCGGCGGAAAACGACGCCGTTGTCACCAGCGGGTTGAGATTGCTCTTCTGGTCGAGAAACGCGGAGATTCCGAGCGAGAGGTCGCCGGTGAGCGCAACCTCGTACACGCGCGCGTCAATGAGCACCTGGCGCGGGAGCACATCGAGTTCCTGGAGTGTGCGCTGGATGACGTCGTAGTCGTGCGGCGTGCACTGGATGATGAGCGCATTGTTACGCTCGTCGGCCATGATGCGCAGCTCGCCCTGTACGCGCCCCTGTCCGCTTTCAGCCGCCTTGGGCGCGGCTGCGCCTGCCTGCGGGTTCTGCGGCGCGGCATATCCCTGCGGCGGGCCGAGAAGAAGCGCAGGATTCTCGGCCGAAGGGTTCGCGGCCGCCGGCGGCGCCTTGGCCGGCTGTCCGCCGTACAGCTCGTTGAGGATGTCGCGCAACTCGGTCGCCTTGGCGTTCTGCACCTTGTAGACGAAGTTGCGGATGCCGACATCGCGCGAAGGCTGATCGAGCTTCTGGATCCAGGATTCGACTTCCGGAAAAACTTCCGGCGACGGGCTGATGGCGAGAATCGAATTCAGCCGGTCCATGGGAACGAACTGGATGCCGCTGCTGCCGGTGGTCAGGCCGTATCCGGCGAAGACGCTGCGCAACTCGACGATCAGGTTGGCAGCCAGATTGTTCGTGACCGGGAACAGATGCACGCGCTGGCGGCCGAGGACGGGATCGTCGAAGACGTCAACGATCTGCTGCAGTTGCTTCAGCTTGGCCGAGCTCTCGCTGATCAGCATGATGTTGCCCTTTTCCTGGACAACGATCTGCCCGGCAGAGGACATGAACGGCGTGAGGATCTTGCTCATTTCCGACGCCGACATGAACTTCATCGGGACGACCATCAGCGAAAACGCCTCCTCGGGCGGCGGCCCTTCGGCCTTCTTCGCATAGTGGAAATTCATTGCCTGCTGGCGCGCGTTGGCCAGCGGCACGATGCTGTAGTAGCCGTTCGCCTTCACCGCGGCGGCGCCGTTCAGCTCCAGGATCATTTCCAGGACGCTGAACAAGTCCTTGCGCGAGACGCTGGTCGAAGTGTTGATGGTCACCGAGCCCTTCACGGCCGGATCGACCACGTAATTGATCTTCAACTCGCTGCCCACAATGCGCAGCACCTGGTAGAGATCAGCATTTTCCAGGTTCAGAGACACGGCGGCCTCGGGACCGGAACCTTCGGCGGGCTTCAGGTCAGAGGGCTTGATGTCCGCCGGCTTGCTTTCGGCCGTGGCCGGCTCGCCAGGCTTTTCCTGCGCCGTGGGCGCGGCAGGCGCCGGAGCGGGCGGCTGCGCGGGCGCAGCTTGCGGCGCGGCTACGGCCGGCGCTGCCGGCGGATTTCCGGCGTCAGGGCAGCTCTCGATGGGACCAAACGGCGTTTCCATCTTCTGCTTGGGCGCGCCGTTGGGGCACAACGAAGTCTGCTGCTGTTGTGGCGGATTCGCCGGCTGGCCGCCCTGCTGCGCGGCGCCGGAGCGGGGCGCGCGTGCCGAGGCGACGCCGGCGAATGAAACCAGCGCCAGCACAACCATCATCGTCCGGGGCAATCGCGCGTTTCGAACAAGCTTGGCGGATTTGGGGCTCATCATTCGGTTCACTCTGCTCTACTTCGAATTTGCGTCTGCCAGGATCGGCCCAAACGGCGTTTCTACGTATCTCTTGCCCGCGGGCGCCGGCGGCAGGCCTGCCGGAACGAACGGGCTCTGGGGCGCGGCCGGCTGCTGTTGCGGCGGCGCGCTGGCCACGGTCGTGGCGGCCGGAGCACTGGCCGCGGTGGCGACGGCCGGCGGCGGTGGCGCGCTGGAAGCCTGTGTGCGCACGTGCTCGCGACGGAGGCGGGTGGCGGCGTTGTAGAGCATCACTTCGTTGCGCGAACCATCCGCTTCAAAGACCACCGATTGCGCGCGGACTTCCGCCAGCTTGTATCCGTTGAAGTTTTCGCCTTCGAGCACTTTGCGCGGCTTGGGATCGCCTTCGGCGCCGAGCAGCGCAAACTTTTCCTTGCCCAGCATCATGGAGCCGTACACCAGCGGCGGCGGCCCGGAGACGCGGGCCGGCGGCGGCGGCGTGGCGTCGTTGCGCTCGGGATGAAACGGGTTCTGCTGCGCCACCACGGCGTAGTCGCGGGCAGGCTCGGCCGGGGGCATGACCGTGGGCAGCTGCGGCCGCGGCCTGATGGCGGCCGGATTGTTCTGCGCGTCGTAGCCACGCCAGTCGGCGCGGACGCGGTATCCCAGGCCGCCGGCGGTGGCGGCGAGCAGCACGAGAACCAACCAGCGAGTCTTTCGCATATCCCTCTAAGCACCTTTGGCCATGAGGCCGGAAATCACCAGCGTGCAACGCACCCGCTTTTCCTTCTCCACGCCGAAACTGGTGACCTGAAGCTCGTCCACCGACACGAGACGATCGGCGTGCGTGACCGCGTTCATGAACTGCGCCACCTGCGTGATAGGCCCGTTCAAATCCAAGCGCACGGGAACGCGCACATATTTCTCCGAGACGGGCGCAGGCGCGAGGAAGTCGCTGCGCTGCACCTCGAGCTGGAGTTCACCGGCGCGCTGCACGAGCCACGACTGCAACTGCGCGCCGGATTGGGCTGCGTCGGCGGTGGGCAGCAGGCGCTTCTCTTCGGCGTCGAGGCGCAATTGAAGCGCCTGGGTCTGCGCGGCGATCTGCGGGGCGGCGGCGAGCAGTTCCTTTTCCTGGCGCAGCTTTTTCTCGGCGAGGCGGAGTTGCTCGCCCGAGTCCATGAGCTGGTCCGTCCACGGGAGCACCACCCAGTTCAGCAGCGCGAAAACCACGGCCGAAGCGGCGGCGAGCATCACGAATTTCTTTTCACGCGCGGCGAGCGTCATCGGCTGGCCCTCAGCTTCATCTGCATGCGGAAGCGCTCGCCCGCAGGATCGCGAGTGAGCGCGCCGGCGAACTGAACGTCATCGAGCTCGTTGCTGGCCTTCAGCGCAGGCAGCAGAACGGAAGCGGACTTGGCGATGCCGACCAGTTCGACCGTGCCCTGGTGGCAGGTGAAGTTGCTCACCCATGCGTCAGGCGGGAGCTTTTGCGCCACGTCGCTGAGGGCGTCGAGCGGCCTGCGGCCTTTCTGCTGGAAGTCGCGCAGCGTGGCGAGCCGCTGCTCGATCTTTTCCGACTTCGCCTTCTGCAGCGCGATCTTCTCCGCGCTGCGCTGTACCTGCTCGATTTCGTGGCCGTAGCGGCGAAGGAGCAGCCGTTGCTGGACCGGCTTGCGGGCCACCAGCGCGCCCAGCAGAAGCGCGTCGAGCACCAGCAGCGCGATGAGCGGCGCGTTGCGCCAGCGCCGGCGCGCGGCGCGCAGTTCGCGCGGCAGCAGGTTGAGCCGATAGTCGCCGGCCCAGCTCAGGCCGTCGAGCGCCAGGGCGATCGCGCCCCAGAATTCTTCGCTGCCAGAGTCGCGCGCTTCGACCGTCTCGCTGACTTCTTCCGCCTGGCAGAAATAGCTGAGGCGCTCGACCGTTCCGAGCGACGCCAGCGGTTCGCGCCAGTCTTCCGAGCCCGGGCCGGCGACCAGGATCGTGAATGGCTCGGCGCGCGTGGTGCGAAGCGTGGCCAGCGACTGTTGGACCTGTGCGGCAACAGCATCGGCGTTCGCGGCGACGAAACTGCGCGACAGCAGGCAGCGCCCATCTTCGACAACGGCGAGTTCGACCTCGGCGCCGCGTGCTTGCAGAACGATGAGGCGAGGCGAGGTCTTCAGGTCGCGGCCCCGCAGGACCCAGTCGAGCGTGGAAAATTGCGCGGTGGTGAGCCGCGCCGGCGCGTAGCCGGCCTCGCGCAGCAGCGCGGCCAGTTCCTGAACGCGCGTCCGGGGCGCGAAGGCAAGGCTGACGGCAAGCTGCGCGTCGTTCGCGCCCGAGGGAGCGCCGACGGCCGCGTCCCAGCAGAATTCTTCGTCGTCGCTGGGCTTGTAGAGCCCAAGTTGCAGGTCCAGAACGCTGTCGAGTGATTTCTGTGCCGCGGCTGGCAACTGCAGATGGCGCACGATCACTTCACGGCGCGGCAGGCCAAGCACCACGGCGGGCTCTTCGGCGGCGCTCGATCCAAGCACGTCGGCAATGCGCTGCCGCAACTGCTCGGCGCTGAGCTGGGCGAAGTCGTGGATCACGCCCGTCGATGTCAGCCAGCGGCGCTTGTATCCCGGGCGCACGCACGCCAGAAACAGCGACGCGCCCCGCACTTCGAGGCCGAGCGCGGCGCGCCGCACGCTCCATCCGGAGTGGCGCGTGGTCCGAGCCAGGCGCGGCGTGCGCGCAACTGGCGCCAGCTTCTTCAGCGACGCGAAGGCGTAGCGGTCAGCGAACATAAGAGTCATCCCAACTGAGAATGGCGAACGGGACCGCCGGCGCTTCGCTCGAGACCGGCTGCCCGCTCGCGTTCACCAGCCGTCCGAACTGGTCGCGGTGCGTCGCCGGCTGAAAACCGCCCACCTGCACGACGGCGCGGACGCGCGACGTGATGCCGCTGGGCGTCACACCGGCAGCAATCAGCGAGTAGCGGCCGCTGCTGGAAGTGCTCAGATAGTTCATCGTGTCGGTCGAGAGCAGCACCGGATTGTCGTGCACGAAGTCGCTGACCGCGGCGTAAGGCTTCCGCTCGCGTCCCGCGATGATGAGCCGCGCGGTGGCGGGATCCATCGCGGGAATCGCCATCAGCACCGCATACGGCGCGTAATTGATGTTCACCGCCGCGGCGTGCGAGTGCACGGTCAGGCAATCCACCAGGCCGGGCCGGCGAGTGACTTCGCCTTGGTCACTGACCGCGTAGCCTCCATAGAAAAGCTCAGGCGTTACGCCGCGCGCCAGGAGCAGCTCTTCGACCGAACGGAAATCGGCGTTGGCCGGGTGATAAGGCTCGCCAAGATTGCTGTAGTAGCCGTCTTCGGCGCCGCCGGGGCGCGTGTCGGAGTCGGCATCGCGCCAATCTTCGATCGCGGCAGCCAGGTCATGCGCCTGCTGGAATTGCAGTCCGAGATTCATGAACAGGCGCTCGAGGACTTCAGGCGGCGTTGCGTTGACGTCGAATTTGCCCGATTCGTCCTGAACGTCGATGTTGATGCGCGTGTCGCCTTCCGTCCACGTGAGTTCGCGCTGGCCGGGTACGAAAGGCGCCGGCTTGGCCGGATCGCTGCTCACGGCCGTCAGCATCGGGATTGCCTTGTATACGGCGCCGCGGGCGAGGTAGTGCGCCTGCAGGCCTTCTTTGCGCGCGCGCAGTTCTTCACCGCCGCCGCGTACGGTGGTGGAGAGCGCGAAGGCGAGCGCCGTTAGCAGGAACACGCCCCACATTACGGCGATGAGCACCACGCCGCGCTGCCGGGTTTTGTGGGCGCGCCTCACTGCTGCCTCCCTGCCTGCGCCGGATCGCGAGTGAGTGTGACCGGAAGCGTCACGGTTTCGATCTGGCTGCCACGCGTCCACTCGATGCGCACGCCGCACGGCAGGCGATCGTGCTGCTCGGGGTCCCACTCGGCGATCCACTGCGCCGGCTGCTGCGGCGTTGCGGTCAGCAGGTAGGCAAGGCGGATGCGATCGGCGGGATCGCCCACCGGCTCGCTGGCCGGCTCAACCCATCCGCCGAAGCGCAGGCCGTAGTCGCGATACAGCTCGCGGACGATGGAGTCGTTGTCGGTGAGCGCAGATTCGCTGACGAACAGTTGGCGCTTGCCTTCGGGCGCTTCGGCCACGCGGTAGCGCGCGAGAAACGCGGGCCGCGAGCGGTCGGCCTGCCAGGACTCACCGCTCACAAAGCGCAGTTCCGTGGACGAGCCGCTGAAGTCAACGATCGAAATGGGTTTTTCATCGCGTTTGATTTGCAGGACGCGCGGCGAGGCAGCCGCAACCTGGCGCGCGAGCAGCTCGACCCCGGCCACGACGCGGGCGCGATCGGCAAGGCGCTGTTCGCCGCGGCGCCATGCGTTCGCGCCCAGGCGCAGGCCCATGAAGAGGATGAGGATGATGGCGGACGTCATGCTGATGGCGATGACCACCTCCATCAGGGTGAAGCCGGCGGAACGCGGGCGCTGGCGGGTCATCGCTGCGCCTCCGGCGCTTGCTGCGCCCATTGTGTGGTTTCGAGCGCGTAAGTGCGCGCCTCCCGGGCCTCGCCCCAGGCGACTTCGACGCGGATGCGGAACAGCCCGTAGCCGGCGAGCTGCGGCGCCGGACCCGGCGCTGGATCGATCTGCACCCGCCAGCGGTAACCGTCGTCCCAGCGGCCCGACGTTGTGCCGGCAGCGAGCTGCTCGTTGAGGAGCTGTTCGCTCATCTTCTCGCGCGCGTGCAGCAGGGCCGTCTCGTGCGGCCGCATGCGGTCGAGATTGCGCAGCGACTGCGACATGAGCGACACGACAGCGACAAAAGCGGTCGCCATCACCACCGAGGCGACCAGGACTTCCATGAGCGTAAAGCCGCGCTGGGCTACGCGCTTCCCCACGTTAGCGGCCAAAAGACGGCCGCGAACGCGGGACACCCTCATAAGTTGGGCACGCCTCTTCATTCGACCACCTCATCGCGCAGATACAGCGGGCTGACGCGGGCGCGAGCGGTGAGCGGGTCGAGCGTGATGTCCACCCGGCTGCCGCGCTGGTTGGTCAGCTCCAGGCGGGCGCGCTGGCTGGTGCCGTTGGGGAAGAAATGCAGCGGCGGCAGGTCGCGCGTCCACGCGTCGCGCGACTGTTCAAGTTTGAGTTGAACCTGCGCCGGTAACGTGAGGCTCTGGATGGTTTTACCGTCGTCGCGAACGAGCAGAAGCGTTTGTGGCGCCTCCGGCTCGGGGCTGCGCAAAACCGAGTAGCTGCGCGCCTCGTAAATGGCGTGGGTGCGCGCCTGCGCGTAGAAGTTCGACAGCGAGCCGGCGGCGAGGCGCAGCTCCAGGTTGGCGAACGAGCGCGTGACGCTGGGCATGACCAGCGCGGCGGCGACTGCCACAAGCGCCAGCACGACCACAAGCTCCATGAGCGTGTAGCCGCGTTGGCCGGATTGGTGAGCGCGCGTCATTTCCAGGAAACAACGTCTGCGTTGATGCCGTCGCCGCCTTCGCGTCCGTCGGCGCCGTAGCAAACGATTTCGTAATCACCGTGATCACTGGGCTGCTTGTAGTGGTACGGATTGCCCCACGGATCCATCGGGACTTCCTTGGGGATGTAGGGACCGTCCCACTTGTCCACGCCGCTCGGCTTGGTGCGCAGCGCCTGGAGCCCCTGCTCGGTCGTCGGATACGAGCCGACATCGAGGCGATAGGCGTCGAGCGCGGTTTCCAGAGCCGAGATCTGCGCTTTGGCGGCGTTGACCTTGGACTTGTCCACGTTCTTGAACAGGCGCGGGACCACGAGCGCGGCGAGCATCGCCAGGATGGTGAGGACCACCACCAGCTCGATCAGGGTGAAGCCGCGTTGACGTTTTTGCGTCCGAGTGAAGCGCATGCTCTTCCTCATAGCGGAATGTCGTTGATGCTGAAAATCGCCAGCAGAATCGAAATCACAATCGTGCCGACCACGAGGCCCATCACCAGGATCATGGCCGGCTCGAACAGCGCGACCATGTTCTTGATGGCCTGGCGCGTCTCGCGCTCGTAGACGTCGGCGACGTGGAGCAGCATCGCGTCCACCCGCCCGGTTTCCTCCCCGACGCCGAGCAGGTGAATCGAGAGCGGCGGGAACGCGCCGGTCTCGGCCAGCGGGCGGCTCAGGCCTTTGCCCTGCTTCACGCCTTGCGCGGCGCTTTCGACGGCGGCGGCGATTCGCGTGTTGGCCGCGACCTGTCCGGCGATCTGCAGCGAGCGAATCATCGGGACGCCGCCCTGGAGCAGCGTGCCGAGGCTGCGCGCGAAGCGCGTCACCAGCACGCGCTCGATCACGGCGCCGAGCCTGGGCACGCGCAGGATGAAGTGGTCCCAGCGGCTGCGGCCTTCCTTCGTCTGCAGCCAGCGGTAGAAGAGCCACGCGGCGAACGGAATCCCGATGAGCCACGCCCACCATGTCGCGCGGATGAAGTTGCTCACGTTCATCAGGATCTGCGTGGGCAGCGGCAGCGCGGCGCCGGTCTGCTCAAAGACCACGGCGAACTTGGGCACAACGAATTCCAGCAGCGCGAACACCGACGTGCCGCCAACGATGGTCAGCAGCGCGGGATAGATGAGCGCCGAGGTGACCTGTCCGCGAAGTTCGTTCACAGATTCCTGGTAGTCGGCGAGCTGGGCGAAGACGGCGGCGGTGTTGCCGCTGGCTTCGCCGGCCCGAACCATGCTGATGTAAAACGACGGGAACAGGTCTTCGTGGGCTTCGAGCGCGGCGCTCAGGCTCTTGCCGCCCTTCACCGCGCGCAGCGTCTGCTCGAGCGCGGAACGCAGCAGCGGCGATTCGCTCAGCTCGGCGCTGACCGCCAGCGAGCGATCGAGCGGAACGCCGGCAGCGAGCAGCGAAGCCAATGTTCGCGCGAAGACCTGGCGATGCTGTGCCAGGCCCTGGCGGGCGAACAGCGCCTTGATTTTCTGCGTGCCGAGGCGGCTCGCGGCGGTCGCGTCGGCGACGTTGATCGGGATCAGGCCGCGTTCCTGCAGGCGTCCGACGGCGACGAGGCGATCGGCGGCATCAATGGCGCCGTTCACCAGCTTTCCGTCTGCGGTAGCGGCCTGGTATGCGAAGCTCGGCATCAGCTTGCGCCCTCCAGGGCCGCCTCTTCCTGGGTAACGCGCAGGACTTCATCGATCGTGGTCGCCCCGCTGAGGACCAGTTCGTATCCAGACTGGCGCAGCGTGCGCATGCCGGCTTTCCGTGCATGCTCGCGCAGCACGTTGGACTCGCTGGTGCGGGCGACGAGCGACTGCATGGGCTCGTCGACGATCATGAATTCGAAAATCCCGAGACGCCCGCGGAAGCCGGTGTTGCGGCAGGCGGCGCAGCCAACCGCGCGATAGACGGTCAGCGTGCGGCCGGCCCCGGCCGGAACGCAGTCGCTGGGCAGCGCCGAAAGAGACACCTGCTCCGGGTGTTTGCATTCACTGCAAAGCACCCGGACCAGGCGTTGAGCGAGCACAGCAAGCACAGACGAAGAAATCAGGTAAGCGGGCACCCCCATATCCACCAGGCGCGTGATGGCGCTCGGCGCGTCGTTGGTGTGGAGCGTGGAGAACACCAGGTGGCCGGTCAGCGCGGCGCGAATCGCGATCTCGGCGGTTTCCAGGTCGCGGATTTCGCCGACCATGATGACGTCGGGGTCCTGGCGCAGGATGCTGCGCAGCCCCGAGGCAAACGTCAGCCCGATCTGCGTGTTCACGTGCATCTGGTTGACGCCGCTCATCTGGTACTCAACCGGGTCTTCCAGCGTGATGATCTTCTTGTCGGACTGATTGATGTTGCTCAGCGCGGCGTACAGCGTAGTGGTTTTCCCGCTGCCCGTCGGGCCGGTGACCAGAAAAATTCCGTGCGGGCGCGCGGTGACCTGCTTCATGCGCTCGAAGTCGAGATCGTTGAAGCCGAGCGAGCTGAGCGTGATCTTTTTCGATTCGTTGCGCTCCAGGATGCGCATGACTACGCTCTCACCGTAGAGCGTGGGCAGCGAGGAGACGCGCAGATCGATGTCGCGTCCCATCACGCGCAGGCGGATGCGGCCATCCTGCGGCAGGCGGCGTTCGGCGATGTTGAGCTTCGCCGTAAGCTTGATGCGCGAGATGATGGCCGGCGCCATCGCTTTGGCCGGCGACTCGATCGGATAAAGCACGCCGTCAATGCGGAAGCGGACGCGCAGGTCGTCTTCCATCGGCTCGATGTGGATGTCGCTGGCGCGGCTCTCGACGGCTCGCGCAATGAGCATGTTGACATAGCGGATGACCGGCGCTTCCAGCGCCAGGTCGCGCAGGTGCTCCACATCTTCCGCGGCGGCTTCAAGGGCGAGTTCGCCGTCACCGAGCGCGCCGAGGAGTCGGTCAAACTGGCCGGGCTGCGCGCCCGCGCCGAAGAACTTCTCGATGGCGTCGAGGACCTCGGATTCCAGCGCCAGGTACGGCTTGGGCTCGCAGGCGGTGGCCAGCCGGATGGAGTCGAGCGTCTCGTAGTCGAGCGGATCGGCAACGGCGATGTGCAGCACCCCGTCCTGCAGATCGAACGGGAAGAACTTCGCGGCGCGCATGAAGCGCGGCGAGAGACCTTTGATTTCCGGCGGCAGCGAGGGAAACTGGGCGGCCTCGATGACGGGCAGGTCGAGCTGCTCGCTCAGCGCGGCCAGCAGGTCGCGCTCGGCCAGGACGCCGAGATCAACCAGCAGCTTGCCGAGGCGGTCGCGGCTTCCCTGCTGGAGTTCGAGCGCGCGCTCAAGATCAGCCGCCGTGACCTTGCCCGACTCGCTCAGGATCTCGCCGAGAAACTTGCGCCCGGCGCGCACGTGGATGGGAGCGGAAGCGGCCATCAGTATTCCAGCGTCTGGACTTTGCTCATGAAACCGGCGCGGTCGAGCGCGTTGGCGCGGTATTGGTCCACGTCCTTCTTGGCGACGCGCAGCACCGCGGTGCTCTTCTCCACGCCCTGCGCGGTCGCAGCCGAGCCATAAACGATCACGGCCACGGATTCATCCGGCCCGAGCTGGTCGAGCGTGTGGCTGAAGTCGGCAAGCACGCGCTGCGCAAGGTCCTTCGCCTGGTCGAACTTGCGGCGCGCTTCCTCGCGCTTGGCGCGCTCGGTGGCCGCGGTCGGCGTGCCTTCGAACGGCCCCATCGAGGGACGCGACAGGTTGATCTCGAAGGTGAAGATGACCCCGTAGCCGGGCAAGTAGGCGCCGTGCGCGGCGTTGAGGTAGGCGAACGGCGCGGGAAACGCCTGCGTCAGGTTCTGGTTGAGCACCGATTCGAGCACGCGGATTTCGTCGCGCAGACGGGTGATGTTCTGCGGGCCGGAAGCCTTGGCCGCGTCTTGTGGGCCGGCGAACGACAGGGCGCACAGGGCGACGAGGCAGGCGATCAACTTCATCGGGTTCGGTTTCATGTTCCTTCTCTCGACTTCGTATTTCCCGCGGTAAGTCTTTCAGCGGCTGAAGCCGCTTTCATTCACGGCCTTTCGCGAACGGCCTTGAAGGCCGCCCCCTTCAACGCAACTCAACGGCTCAGGCTCGCGGGCCGCACGTTGTCGCGCCACAGGCTTTCCAGCACCAGGTGCTGGCTCTGGACTTCCTGCGCCAGCACCGCCTGCGACTGCTGAAGCTGGCGGACCGTGTAGGCGACTTGTACGCTGTCCGGCGAGGCTGCGGGCTTGGGCGCGGGGGCAACAGCAGGCTGCGCCTGCGCCATGCGCTGGGCAACGGCCGCGTCAACCATGGCCTGGAGCTGCTCCGGCGTGATGGCGGGCGCGTTCGCTGCGTTCTGTGCGACAGGCGCAGGCCTGGCGCCGCCGAAGGCGATGTGCACGCCAGCAGAGTCACGGCTGATCGCGGGACGCACGAGCACGAGCGCGACCAGAGCCGCCATCACGACAGCGGCGCTGGCGCGCGAGAACCACAGGCCGGCAACGTCTAACCAGTTGCGCGCGGCGTGCTGCGGCACCACCACGCCGAGCGGCGGCGCGTCTTCCGCGGGCCAGCCGGCGCGCAGGCGCGCAGAGAGCGACTTGAACTGCGCCAGCTCGGCGCGGCACACGGCGCACGACTGCTCGTGCTGCGCGGCGGCGCGCTCCTGCTCGGCGGAAAGCTCGCCCGACAAGCGCTCAAACATCAGGCCGCGATATTCGTTGCAGACCATGGTTACACCTCGTCCTTGGTGCAATGGATTGGGGAGCAGCGGGGGAAACGGAAAACTGGATCGAGAACTACTGGCGTGCGGCGGCTGCCGGCTGCGCTTCCAGTCCCGCGCGCAACTGGTCGAAGGCGGCATAGAGGCGCGACTTCACCGTGCTGACGGGCGCGTCCACGATGGCGGCAATCTCTTCGAAGCGAAATCCCTCGTAGATCTTGAGCACCACCACTTCGCGCTGCTCGGGCGAGAGGCGCGCAAGCAGCGAGCGCACTGTGATGCGCAACTCGCGCGTGATGGGATCGAGCGGGCCGGCGGTTTCGTCCAGCGCCGCGGCTTCGATCTGCGCCGACCACGCCATGTCCTGCTGGCGGCTGCGGAACTGTGAACGATATTGGTTGACGGCGATCCGGAACAGCCACGAGGCGAACTTGCCGCGCTCGCGCAGGTCCTTGAGCCGGGTGTAGGCGCGCAGGAAGGCGTCCTGCGAGAGATCGCGCGCCTGCTCGCGGTCGCCGGTCATGCGATACAGGAAGTTGTAGAGCGAACGCTGCCATCGCCACACCAGGAGATTGAAGGCCTCCGTGCGGCCGGCCAGGACCTGTTCAACGAGTTCCCTGTCGAGTTCCTGATCGGCCAAACCTGCTTCTCTCCTGTGCAGACGCAGCTACTCTGAAAAAAGACGAGTGGCTGAAAAATATTTGTTATTTGCGCTTGTGACTTGTGACTCCCGGTCCCCGGCCCGACTGCGCCGACGGCTGCAAGCCGGCATCAGCAAGCCACAACCAATAAATCCCTCAATGACTTACGCCGACTATTTCACGCTGCTTCCCGGCCGAGCTTGGGCTTGTTACCGCGTTCGGCTTTTCGGCGGCGATCACAAACTGGTAGGCCAGCAGGCCTTTGCACATGGGAGTGACCGCCCTAAGCAGCCACATGCCCAGGCGTATCCACCAGCTCCCGGCCGAGCGCGGAAAAGCTTCGGGCAGCGGGATGGGTGTAGCACGCAGCTCGGTGATCCTGAGGCCGGCGGCTTCGATCAGCCCAATGAACGTACGCCGTGTGAAGAAGCGCAGGTGCGTGGCATCGAGGATGCCGCGCGGCGCGTACTGAAAGCGTCCGGCGAGCAGGTTCAGCCGCACGTAAACGTTGGCCACGTTGGGCACGCAGGCGATCACCCGGGCGCCGGGGCGCGCGGTGGCGAGCACCTTGGCGAGCGCGGCGGCCGGATCTTTCAGGTGCTCAAGCACGTCGGCCAGGACGATAACGTCGTGGTTCCCTGCCCAGGCGCTGAGGTCGAGCGCCTCCACGTCGCCGATGAGAAGCTCGTCACAGAACGGCCGGGCCTGCTCCGCGCTGCCAACGTCGCGCTCAATGCCGGTGACGTGCAGGCCACGGGCCTTCATCTCGCGATCGAGGTAACCGGTGGCGACACCCACGTCGAGCACACGCGCGTCGCGAGGCACGTCCTCCAGCAGCCGCAGGATGACCTGGTGGCTGCTGCCGGCATGGTCCTTCATGACGTACCTGCCCGAGGTCATAACGAATGAGTACAGAGTGGTCCCCGTTGCCGAAAACTATACCAGAGCACGTAAGAGCGGCAGTTGCAGGCTAAGGCACTTGGGTGGCGCGGCGTGTGCGGAAAACGCCGTATTCGGCCGCTGTTTACTTCTTAGTGATCCTTAGTTCGTGTCCGCCGCCTGGCCGCCGCCGGCACATGCCCGCGAACCTTTCGGCTGCGCCAGAAATACGGCGCCCGCAGTGCCCACGAATTGCGAGGTTATACTGCGAACCGTGATCTCCACCGCCACTGCTCCGCAGCCGGTCAGCGTTGCATCGCCAGCCGGCGCGCGCTTCCACCTGGGTTATGCGCGCACGCTCGACGGAGTGCGCGCCCTAGCCGTCCTGGCGGTGATGTCGGTACATGCCAACCTGCCGGGGATGCGCGGCGGGTTTCTTGGCGTGGAAGCCTTCTTCGTGCTCAGTGGATTTCTGATCACCGCGCTTCTGATGGAGGAGTGGGAGAAGCGAGGCGGCATCAGCCTGCGAATGTTCTACGCCCGGCGCGCGCTGCGGCTCCTGCCTGCCCTGTTCGTCTGCGTTGCGGTGGTCACCCTCTTTACCGCCATGCGAACACCTCCCGAAGACGCGGCCGCCACGCGCCATAGCGCGCTGGCGGCAGTGCTCTACGCGGCCAACTGGGTGCGGGCGTTTCGCATTGAGCCGGCAGCCGACTGGCTGGCGCACACCTGGTCGCTTTCGATCGAGGAGCAGTTCTACATGCTCTGGCCGCCGCTGCTGGCCTGGCTGCTGCGCGGCAGGGTGAAGACGGCACACGTCGTCTTGGCCTTGGCCACAGCAGTGGTGGGGGTCGGCGTGTATCGCGCGGCGCTTTTCGGCGCGGGACGCCCGTGGTATCGGCTCTACAATGGCCTCGACACGCGGGCGGACTGCCTTCTGACCGGCTGCCTGGTGGGAGTGATCGTCGCGGGCGGGATGTTCAACGCCGCAGGACGAGCGGTCACGGCGCTGAGAGCAGCAGCTCTGATGTCTCTGGTGGGAGTGCTAGCGGTCGGCGCCCGGGCGACCTACATGGGCGCGCTGCTCTACCTGGGCGGGATGTCGGTGGTGGCGGTGGGATTCGCGGCGATCATCATGGCGCTGGTCGTCGCGCCGTGGAGGCCGGTAGCGGCGGCCCTGGAGTGGAAGCCGCTGGTGGGAATTGGACGGATCTCCTACGGGCTTTATCTGTGGCATGTTCCCGCATTTCATGCGCTGCGCGACGTGCCGTTGCGGACCCGCTACGTCGTCCTGCTGCAATTCGCGGCGGCGTTTGGGTGCGCCATCGCGTCGTTCTACCTGATCGAAAGACCTTTTCTGCGGCTCAAGCGCCGATTCACGCCCGCGGCCGAACTCAAAGCGCGCGTAATTACCAGCGCCAGCTAGTTCTCACCTTCACACACCTTACCGCTGCTGCTCGTGCTTTCCCCGCAGGTGATCTAGCAGCCGCGTGGACGCCGGACCGGCGCGCAGTGTGCGCACGATCTGGAGATCGTGCCAGTCCCAGGCGCGTTGCGGCGCAACGTCAATGCTGACCGGTGCGCTGCTCCAGTCTCCATTCGGATGGAAGTAAGCGCCGATCACCTGCACGCCGAAGGAGAGCGCGACCGCCAGCGCGAACGCCGGCTTGAGCAGGCGCGACGAGGTCAGCGCCGGCCAGAGTGGAACCAGGAAAAATGTGAGCAGCGGAAGAATGTCGCACATGTAGCGCGGGCCGAAGCAGTATCCGGCATACCAGCGCTCGAGCTTGGCATACAGAAACAGGTGCAGCACCGCGCCGATCACCAGCGCGCGCGACCATCCGTGCTGATGGTTGCGCCACAGCCGGATCGCGCCCCACGCGGCGAACAGCGTCCAGGGAACGAAGATGAACAGTCCGCGATTGGGGCTGGCCAGCAATCCCGCCAAGCCTTCGAAAAAGTTACCGCGGAAGCCGCTGGCCGCCCGCGCGTAGCCCATCGATTCCAGCGCCTGCGTGTAGGCGCCGAGCAGATTGCCGAAGTAATAGAGGTTATAACCGAAAACGAGCGCGCCGATCATGACGATGGGCGCGAGCAATGGTAGAGCGCGGGCGCGGCTCTTCCACAGCATCCACAGGAAAACGGGCGCGACCGTGACCACGTTGGTCGGCTTGTTGGCGGCCGCGAGAGCGATCGCGAGCCCGGTCAGGAGCGCGGACCGCGGAGAACCGTCGTCGCGGACGAGCGCCCAGATCAGCAGCGCCAGGCACAGCTCGGTGAAGCCGTGCAGCCACAGCACCTGGCTGGCGGTGCTCCACGTCGGCGAAGCGAGGGCGTAGATGAGCGTGAGTGCCAGCGCGCCGCCCGTGGGCAGCAGCCGGCGCAGCGCGAGGTAAAGAATTCCCGCCGAGAGCGCGGCGATGAGCGCGGCGCTGAGTTTTTCCATCGCCTCGGCGACGAACAACATGGCGCGCGGCGAAGGCTGGCGTTGCGAGACCCATACGGCGGCGGGGACGTACAGCGGCGTCACCACGAGCGGCGTGAGCACCGGATAGCTCGACATCCAGTGGCCGCGGCTCTGCGTGGCGAAGTACACGCCGTAGGGCATGCCTCTCCGCTTGTAGATTTCCAGGTGTGGAGCGATGAAGCGGTCTACGTCGAGGCGGGCGTCGAGCAGGATGCTGAACGGGACGTAGCGGACGGCGTCGGTGTCGCCCGTAGAGATGTAGCGGAGGTTAGCGAGGTAAGCGAGGAAGAGGAAAACCGCGAGAAGGGCGGCGGCGCGGGGAGCTGAGGTGCTGCTCAGTTGTTTTCGCGTTGGCGCGGCAGTTGGCACTTAGCAGTTGGCATCTGGCCTTGAAAGACCGTGCGCTGGCCAAGTGCCAAGTGCTAATTGCCAAGTGCTGTTTCCTAGATGTCCTTCGGGCGTTTACCGAGCGCCTGCAAAATCACACGCCCAACGAAGGCGGGATTGTTGACCAGGTAGCGCATGAAGAGTCGCCGCGGCTCGGTGCACACGCGGAAAAACCATTCCATGCCGATGCGCTGCATCCAGCGCGGCGCCATCGGCTTGTTGCCGCTCAGGAAGTCGAAGGCGGCGCCGACGCCCGCCATCACGCCGCAGCGCATGCGACCGACGTGCTCGGCCATGAATCGTTCCATGGCGCCGGGACCCACAGCCATCCAGAAGATGTCAGCGCCGGAGGCGTTCACGCGTTCGACAACCTCGGCGTCTTCTTCGGGGGTGAGCGGACGGAACGGCGGGCAGTAAGTTCCGGCCACCTGCAATCCCGGGAAGCGTTCACTCAAGTTCTCAGCGAGGCGATCAGCGACGCCGGGCATGGCGCCGTAGAAGTAATGCTTCCAGCCGCGCGGAAGGCCGTACTCACACGCCGCCAGCATCAGGTCGGGGCCGCAGACGCGCTCCACGTGCTTGAAACCCTTCAGGCGCGTCAGCCAGAGCAGCGGCACCCCATCCGGCGTCACCAGGCCCGCCTGGTTGTGGATGCGGCGCAGCTCCTCGTCATGCTGGCACATCATCACCAGGTGCGTGTTGGCCACGCAGATGTAGTGAGGATCACCGGCGGTGATCCACTGCTCTATCGCGCGCAGGGCGGTCTCCATGTTGATGGGGCTGACGCCGACGCCGAGGATGTTGGCGCGCTTGCGCACGAACGGGCGCGTGTTTACCTGTCGCCCGGGAGCAGTTGTGACCGAAGAAACCAACGTCTGATTCTACAGCGCTCCGGCGCGCTGCGCTTCGACGCGGCGCGCGCGCGCCTGGTCATCGCGTCCGACGCCCACAGCGACGTACTGCACCCAACTGCAATCGCGCAACTCCGAAGCGAGTACCCGCCAGCAATCGAAGACGAGCACGCGCTGCTTGTGCACCGGGAAGTCGGCGGCGCGCAGGCTGCGGAATTCTTCGCAAGGCTGCGCGATGACAACCACGTCGGCGCTGCGCAGGCACTCCAGCGCGGAGTTCATGTACTGCACGCTGTCTTTCAGCACGACGTGCGCGTTTTCCATCGCGAGCGGATCGTAAACCGCGACCACGTGGCCGGCGTCCGCCAGTTTCTGGGCGAGCATCAAGCCCTGGGACTCTTCGACCACGTTGGTGTTCGGCTTGTAGGCGAGCCCGAGCAGACCCACCGTCATGCCCGGCTTCAGCAGTTCTTCAATGCGCTGCGCCTGCCGGTTCAGCAGCAGGTGGTTCATGCGATCGGTGGCCTCGGCCAGCGCCGCGGGCGCGCCCAGCGCCGTGGCCATCGAGCTGAGGGCCTTGTTGTCGCGCGGGAAACAGGGACCGCCGTACCCGAGTCCGCCGGTGAGGTACTTGCGTCCGATGCGTGAATCGTGGCCGATGGCCTTGCTGACAGCGTCCACGTCGGCGCCGGGCAGTTCTTCGCACACCGCCGCCAGCATGTTGGCGAACGTGATCTTCATCGTGACAAAAGTATTGATGGAGATCTTCACCAGCTCGGCGTTCACCAGGTTCATGCGCATGACAGTCGCACTGTTCAGGGTGAAGCTCTTGTACCACGACTCCAGTTCGGTGCCCGCGCGCTCATCGTGCTCGCCGATAAGGACGAAGTCGGGATGGAGCAGGTCGTGGATCACGCTGCCGAGCGCGATAAACTCCGGGTTGTAGCAGACGCCGAAATCGCGCCCGCACTTCTTGCCGGATTCTTCTTCGATCAGCGGCAGGATGCCAAACTCGGTGGCGCCCGGCAGCACCGTGCTGGTGAGCGCCACCAGGTGGTAGTCCTTCTTGGCGCGCAGGGCGCGGCCGATTTCACGCGCTGCTTGCGCCGCGTAGCGGATGGAAAAGCCGCCGGCTTCATCCGACGGGGTTGGAACGATGATGAAGGTGAGGCCGGAGGCGCGCACCGCTTCCTGAAAGTCGGTGGTGGCGCGGAGGCGGCCATGGTTCGCCGCGATGTATTCGGCCAGTTCGGGTTCGACCACCGGAGCACGGTTGCTGTTGATGGCGTCCACCGTGCTCGAGTTGACGTCCACGCCAGTTACCTGCATGCCGCGGCTCGCCATGGCCGCCGCCATGCAAGCTCCCAGCTTTCCCAAACCCACAACAGAAACGCGATCGATCATGCTTTCTCCCGGAACCGTCGTCTCCTTCTCTGCTTCCGTCCTGCCGGGAAAGCCGCGCAGGACATGACCCGCCACCCTGGCGCCGGGTGTGGGTTGATACGTCCTTGAATCTTATAAATCGTAACCAGTGTCGATTGGCAAGTGCAAAGTTGTCCTGGTCGAAACTCGGGTCGCTGAACCGCTGGAAGCCGCAGCGCCCGATTTTACTTGCTGGCGCGCAAAACGAAGAACCAGCCCCAGCGGTCAGGGAGAAGCGGATGCAGCCAGCGCGCGAAGGCCCGCGTGTCGTACGGTGTTTTGATGGCCTTGCCGGAAAACTCGCTGTAGGCCGCAAACATCTTTTTCAGCTCATTGAACGTATAGGCCTTCGTTCCCTTGCTCTCAACGTGCTGCCAAACCACCTGCCGGAAGGTGCGCCACGGGCGTCCGCGCAGCAGCGCGTAATAGGCCCAGGCGGTGAGGACCTTGAGCGAGCGCCGGTGGTACATCATGCCGATGAAGGCGCCTCCCGGCTTGAGAATTCGGTGTATCTCGTCCACGATTTTCTCGGGATGCTCGGAGTGATGGATGACGCCCCAGGAGTAGACCACGTCGAAGAAATTGTCGTCGAACGGCAGCGACTCGGCGTCGGCGCGCTGCAATCGCGATGAGAGGCCGTAAAGCGCGAGGCGCTGGCGAGTGAGCTCAATGGCGGTGTCGGTGAGGTCCACGCCATAGCAATCGGCCCCGGCGCGCGCCCATTGAAGATGGTCCACGCCCGCGCCCACTCCCACTTCAAGCAGCCGCTTGCCCCTGGCTTCGGGAAACCGCGCCACCTGGTGAATGAACGGTTCTTTGGCGTAGCGGGCGCGCTCGGTCGCTTCGAACCACTCGCGTGTGCGTTCTGTCGCGCTGTTTATCGCGGAGGCAGGAACGCCACAGGGCGACTTTTCCCAGTACTGGCGCACCTCCTGATTGAGCATGCTGGTCACGGCGCGCGCCGGGGTGGAGACTTCCCGCCCGCCCATTGCTCCTGGGTCTTTTTCGAAAGCGGCTTGGGAATTTGTCTCGGAACTCATGCCAGTCGCGGCAGCAGTCTTCTTCCCGCGCTGCGAAGCGCGTGGCGCTCTTCCAGGCAAACACCGCCTTGCGCAAACAGTACCAGAACGTAGATCGCCGCGCTGAGGAGGCCCGCGGTCAGCAAAACCACGAGCGGCGACGCGGCGAAGTTGCGCTCCAGCAGCGCCAGCGCGCCGAGCGAGGCGGCGAAAGCAACAGCCATCGTCCTCCACTCGGCAAGCGCGAGCCGTGCGCCACCGTAGCGGGAAGCGAGCCGGCCGTAGATCACGGCGACCACGATCTGCGCCACCGCCAGGCTGGCTCCGGCGCCGACCGGACCCCAGCGCGGCGCCAGCACGAGCCCGCTGCCAACGTTCAGCAGGACGCTGATGATGGAGACGGCGGCGACCTTCCTCTGCCGGTCAATCGCGGGCATGAACAAATGGCTCATCGCGATGATGACGATGCTCACAAAGTACGGGGCCAGGCAGCGCAGCACGGCAACGCTCTCGGCATACGGCCCGCCGTAGAGCAGAAGCATGAGCGGGCGTCCGAAGACCAGGCAAACGGCTGCGCCCGGGAGCGCGATGTGCAGCAGCCCGCGCACGCCAAGGCGATAAAGCCGGGCACTCTCCAGCGGGTCCACTTTGAAGCGCGAGGCCATCGGCGCGTACAGGCTCGCTGAGACTGCCGTGCACAGGAGCACGGCGGGCATCACCGTCTTGAACGCCGCCTGGAAGATGCCGGTGGCGTGCTCGCCCGCGAAGAACGTCACAATGACGGGCGGCACGTACATGTTGGCGCGCTCGCACACCAAAAGCACCGCCAGCGGAAGCGCCTGTCGCCAGATGTCGGCGATGAACAACCGGTCGAGCCCGAGCGGAAACCAGCCAATGCGCCGGACCAGCAAAACGAGCGCAAACAGAAGCGAAGCCAATCGCGCGCCCAGATAGAGCCAGCCAATCGCCTGAAGTCCGTAGCCCTGGCGGAGCAGCCACCAGCCGGCAGCCAGTGCCGCCATGCGCTCCACTCCGAGCGAAAAGGCTTCGTAAGAATTGCGCTGATGTCCGCGAAACACCGAGCAGAGATACAGTGTCATGCTCCGCAGATGCTCGGAAACGAGGATGATGGTGAGGAAGACCGCGTTCCGCCGCATGTAGGCACTGAACCCAAACGGCAGCATGGAGATCGCGAGCACGGCGACAGAGAGCAGGGCGCGCAGGGCCAGTCCCGTGGCGATAAATTGCTTCTGCCGTTCGGCGTCGCTGGTGGCGACCAGCTTGGTCATGGCCACGCTGATGCCCGGGTCGGCGAGGACGGAGAACAGCAGCGAATACGAAAGCGCGAACCCCAGCCGGCCGAAATCGCCGGTCCCCAAATAGCGCGCGAGGAAAACGGTGAACAGGAAAACGACCACCGTTTCGAACACCGAGTAACTCACGAGCACGGCCGTGTTGGCCATCAGGCCGGTGCGTGGGCGGAGCTGAGCAGTGGCCGCGCTCATGCCGTCATCGCTCTTTCCGCGCAAAGCATTCGATAGACCTGCATCAGTCCCTGGTAGTGAGTTTCGCGCGAAAACTGGCGCTCCACTTTCTGGCGTCCCGCTTCGCCCCACGCGCGACTTAACTCCGGGTTCGTCAGCAGAAACTCAAGCTTGTCCGCAAGGTCGGCCGCGTCGCCGGGCCTGAACAGCAACCCGGTGCTTCCTTCGTCCACCAGCTCGGGAATCCCGCCCAGGCGCGATGCCACCACCGGCTTGCCGAGGGCATATGTCTCCAGGATGGCGAGTGGCTGGTTCTCGTACCAGATGGAGGGCACCACGGCCACGGCACAGCCTTCGATCAGAGCCCCCATTTCCTGGCGCGAACGCACGAAGGGCAGCAATTGCAATTTGCCATTCGACCGCGCGGCGTGGCCGGCCAGTTCGTCACGCAGCGGGCCGTCACCGACGATCAGGATCGGCTTGCTGATCCTTTGTGCGGCGTCGGGCAAGGTCCGGACACCCTTGTTTGCCGAAAGCCGTCCGAAATAAAGGACGTAGTCGCCTGGTTCTTTCCGGGGCGCGTTGGGGAGCGTCTCGAGAAAAACTGGCAAATACGTGATACGTTCCGGCGGCACGCCGAACTCGATCATTTTTTGGCGCAGGAACCGGCTGGGCGAAATCAGCTGCGAGACTTTTTCCCAGGTGCGCCGCGCGGCGTGAACGTACTTGTTCAACATCCCCATGGCGCTGGCTGGAATGCTCTCGTGGAAACAGCGGTGGAGCACGGCATTGTAATGGCGGCCGCCATGGCACCGCTCGCACACTTGATCGTGGACGAACAAGGTGCCGGCCGTGCACACCATGCTGTAGTCGTGCAAAGTCATCACCGCCGGGACACCTTCCTCGGCCAGCGCGTCGAAGATGGAGGGCGACAGCTGGTAGTTGATGTTGTGGGCGTGCGCGATGTCGGGGCGAAACTCGCGCACCATCGCCTGCAGATCGCGGTAGGCCTGCCGATTGTAAACCCCCTCAAAGAACGCGTCCGCTTTGCGCCGCAATGAAAGCGTTCCGAGATCCGCTTCCGTGAAACCACCTTTGACAAAGAATTGCGCATACTTTGACTCAACATTGTTCGGGTGCGCCGTGGCGAAATGTCCAACCTCGTGACCTTGGTCCTCCAGCAGGGCACAAGTCCTGAAGAAGACTTGGTCGGCGCCGCCGCGGCTGTGGAAGAACTTATTGATTTGCAGAACGCGCATAGCCCGCCCGGATGAAGTTCACGCTGAGGTCAATGCCTTCCTGCAGCGGCATGGTCGGTTCCCAGCCGAGAATGCGCTTTGCCTTGGACGCGTCGAGGGCGATGTGCTCCACTTCTCCGGGGCGTACGGGCGCGTAGCGCGGTTCACCTTTGTAGCCGGTGGCGCGCCGTACGGCCGCGAAGATGTCGAAGTCCGACACCGGCTTGCCCCATCCCAGGTTGATGATTTCGCCGCTGCCCTTGTCGAGCGCCGCCAGGTTCGCGCCCACCACGTCGTCCACGTAAACGTAGTCGCGGGTCTTGCTGCCGTCGCCGTAGATGGTCGGCTGCTCGCCTTCCAGCATCTGCAGCGCAAAGATGGACACCACGCCGGCTTCGCCGCGCGGATTCTGCCGCGGTCCATACACATTCGGATAGCGCAACACGGTGTAGTCGAGGCCGTAAAGGTGGCGATACAGAAAGAGATAGCGCTCCAGCGTGAGCTTGCTTACGCCGTAGTGGCAGATGGGCTCGGCGGGATGGCTTTCGTCCACCGGAACCTGCTTCACGTCGCCATAGGTCGCGCCGCCGGTCGAGGCATAGACGATTTTCTTCACGCCGTGTTTCACCGCCATCTCCAGCATCGCGAGGGGCGCCACGATGTTGACGCGCGCGTCGAAGAGCGGCTCGCGCACCGAACGGCGGACGTCCATCTGCGCGGCGTGATGGTCGATGAGCTCCGGCCTTTCAGCGGCGATGACAGCGTCCAGGGCCGGTTGATCGCAGATGTCGAGTTCGTAGAACGTTGCGCCGCTCGGGAGGTTTTCCCTGCGCCCGGTGGAAAGGTCGTCAACGATGACGATGCTGTGGCCGGCGCGCATCAGTGCTTCGGCCACATGCGACGCGATAAACCCGGCGCCCCCGGTAACGAGAATCTTCATGCAGTGTCTCCGATCACAGCCCGCAGCGATGGGTGCGGCCGCTACCGGCCGGCCACACGGATCGTCATAAGGTACGCCGCCGCGACCATCGCGACGGCAGGCTCGAAAGGAGCCGCATCTCCTCGGGAAGCAGGCCGCCCGTCAACGCGAGCACGGCAGAGTACAGCACCACACAAGCGGTTGCCGCCACCAGGAGCTGCATCCATCCATGGACCGGCCAGCGCAGGCTGATCCAGTACAGCGGCACGAGCGTGACCAGAAATCCGGGCCACTGCCACAAGTCGCGCCGGCTCGTGAAGAACAGCAAATCGCGCTTCGCTGTGGACCACCAGTAGCCGGCGGCGATCACCGCGTTGGTGACGCTGAGGCTGAGCGCCGCGCCGTCTACGCCGTACAATTTCACCAAGAGCGGCGCCAGAGTGGCATTCAGCAGCACACTGGTCATCCAAAGCCGCATGGCTGTTTTCTGGTGATTGATCGCGGTGAGCAGGTTGTAGCTCATGGTGACGACTGCCTGGAAAACATAGAACGGCGTCATCAGTTGCAGCAGCCTGGCCGCGCCCATGTACTGCTCGCCGAAAACAACACGGACGATGGCTTGCGGGAACAGCAACGTCATCAGCGAACACGGCAGCAGGCAGTGCCACAACAGCCGGACGCCGTAACGATATAGCTTGCGGATCTGCGCCGAATCACGATACGCCGCGCTCATGGCGGGAAACATGCCGCCCCCTATGACGTCGCAGATCAGGTACGGCAGCATGATGATCTTGCCGGCAGCCTGGAACGTTCCCGCAGCCGCCTCGCCGGACAGCAGCCCCAGCAGGAATGGCGGTAAGTAGAGATTGATGCGCGCGCTGAGCGACATCAGCGAGAGCGGATAGGCTTCCCACAGAAGCGTGCCGGCCAGCGGAGGCCAGGGCTCGAACCGGATGGAGGAGCCACTCTTCCAGCCGACGATCGCCAGCGCAAGCAGGAGCGAGACCAGACGCGCCGCCAGAAACATGAACCCGATCGCCCTCGTGCCATGGCCGGTGTGAAGCAGCCATGCCGCTCCGCCGAGCAATGTGGTTCGTTCTGTCGCGACGACCAGGGCTTCCCAGCCCATCGATTGAAAACCGCGGAACACCGCGCAACAGGCCGTGGTGATGCTGCGCAGCACCTCCGAGCCGCCCACGATCATGATGAAGAACGCGTTCTGCCGCAGGTAGGCGCTGAACGGCAGCGGCACCAACCCAAGCAGCAGCAACCCAGCCGTCAAGGTAAGTCGCAGAGAGATGCTCTGGCGGACCCACGGGTTTTCGCCGCGCGGATCGCGGGCGACAAACTTCGTAACGGCAAAACCGAAGCCCGGGTCGAGGGCCGAAATCAGCAGCCCATAGCTGAGAGCAAGAGCGACGCGTCCGTACTCGATCACGCCGAGGTGCCGGGCCAGCAGCACGTTGATCCCGAACAGCATGGCCGCGTCGCCGATGTAGTAGGCGGCGAGAAAAACGGAGTTGCCCAGCGCCCTTCGCGTGGCCGTTGCCGAGGAAGCCGCGGCAGACGCTGGCGCGACGCTCACCCCCTCAGCCACGCTGTGTGTGCTCATAGATGGCGATCAGTTCGCGGTAGTTCTGTTCAGGCGTGTATCGCTGCTGGTAGCGCTCGCGTGCCTGCTTTCCCATGGCTTGCATTTCGCGGGGATGCTCCCAGGCCCACTGGACTTTCTTCGCCAGATCGGCCGCATCGCCGGCCTTGACGTGCAGTCCGGTTTCGCCGTCGGTAACCAGTTCGGCGCAAGCGCCCAGATCGGAAGCAATCACCGGCACACCGCACGCGAACGCTTCGATGACAACGCGACCGAAGGTTTCATAGTAGCCGATGGACGGCCACACCAAGAAACGCGCGCCGCGCACCAGGTTGTAGTAGTCGGCGCGCCCGAGGCGCGGCAACATCTCGATACAGGAATTCTCGGCTGCGGCGCGCTCCATCTCGTCGCTCAACGGCCCTTCACCACGGACCTTCAGCGGGATGTTGCGCAGTTGCTTCCAGGCGCTGGCGAGCGTAGCAATCCCCTTCTCTTCGGCAAGCCTGCCGGCGAACAAGGCGTACGTGCCCGTGCCGGTCCCTACTCCAGGATCTTCGAAGACGAAGTGCGGTTTGACGTGAATCTTCTCCTCCGGCAGACCCGCGGCGATGAACTGGCCGCGATAGAACGCGGTCGAGACAATGTAAGCGTCGATCGCGTCGTTCCACGTGCCGATCGCGTGGTGGGCCGCGATCATCAGGCTGATGGCCGCGCTCTGTGCGCGCGACTTGTGATAGCAACCGTGGACCACGCTCGGCCACGGCGCCGATTTCCCGAAGCAATCCAGGCAGAGCTTTCCTTCTCTGAACATCGTGTTACCCGGGCACAAGAGCCGCGGGTTGTGCAGAGACTGGACCACACGCACGCCGGCGTCGCGGCAGGCGTAGTAAGCGGAAGGCGAGATCAGGGGAAAGGTGTTGTGGAAGTGCGCCACGTCGGCACGATTGTCGCGCAGGAGCTGAGCAATGCTGCGCCCCGCGGCCGGCGACCAGGTCGCGCGCAGGCCCAGGACCGCCCGCTGCAGCGGAGAGTAGGTTTCGATCTCGCGATTGTCGCGGACGAACGTGCTGGTGGTGTGGCCGTGCTTTTCGAGCAGCGCCTTCTCGCCGGCAAAGACGTCGTCTTCGCCGCCGGGATAAATATAGGTGTTGTGGACGAGGAGAATGTGCACGAGGAGTCGATCGCAGCCGCCGGGCGGCGTCTATTTTGGCGGAATCGGGATTGGGGAGGCCGCGTGCAGCAGCCCTCCCTGCAAACCGAACGCGCCCAGCGCGCGCTGCAGGCTGCGTCGCCAGAACCCATGAGTGCTGTAGGTGAGGATTGGTGGGAGGGGACACACCGAATGAAAACCGGCCCGCACGAGCACGGCAGTCAGCGAGCGATCGTTGAAGTGAAACAAGTGCGTCGGGTTTGTGCGCTGGTCCCATCGCGCCCGACGCAAGCGCGACTTGAGGCAGTCGGTGTTCGGCGCTGTCACCACGATCACGCCGTCCATCTTCATGACTGTTCGGATGTCTGCCAGCTCCTCCCAAGGCTGTCGCAGGTGCTCCACCACGGTACTGAGGATGACGCAATCGAACAACGGCACCTGGGCTTCGCGCAGCTCGGCAAGGTTCGAAAACACTGGCGCACCGAGCTGCTGTGCCTGCTGACGGGCCACGTCGTCCATCTCAATGCCCGCCACGCTGGCGCCCTGTCCGTGGCACGCTTTGAGCAGCGTACCGCGTCCGCAGCCGTAATCGAGGACGTGCGTCCCCTTGAGCGTGCGACAGTGTCTCGCAATGTGTTCTACAAAAATCACCGCATCCTCGTCGGGCGTGTTTTCCAGATGGGGAGAGTGCCCGCTTTGCGGGTAGTAAAGATCGGTGTACGCGGCGCTCAGCTCAGCGTCGCTCATTTGGGGCCAGACGAATTCGAGTCCACATCCGTCTGAGGCGCACTTGAACGTCTGGCCATGAGCGAGCCGAAAGCGCGGGCGACTCGCGGCAAAACACAGCGGACATGGCGGTCTCTGATCCAGTGATAAAACGGCCGCGACGTGCTTACTCATGGCCATCAATACTGGCGGTTGAAGACGATGTTGCCGGTATCGGGCTCGCGCAATAGCCACTCGCGCAGCTCGCCCGTCTTTTCCAGCACGCAGAAGAATTTGTTCCCTTGCCGGCGAACGAATGGAAGTGTGTTCAGCAGCGCAGGACCCAGGTGCAACAGGCGCACGAAGTTACGCATGCCACCTAGGCAGGCCGCCACCAGCTTCAGCCGTGTTCCCTTGCGTAAGTCCAAGTCACGCTCGCTGGCATTCAGCTCCCAATATGGATAAGCGTGCACACGTACGCTTTCTTCCGGGAGAAACGCCGACACTGTTTTCCAGACCTCATGGGCGTCCCATCGGAAGATGAAGTTGGGGATGTTCGAATTGCGCACGCCACCGGTAGCGTAACCTTGGTCAATAACCACGGCAATCTCGAACGGGTACGAAAGCTTGAGTCGCGTCAGGAGTCGCATGAGCAAGCAGTCGTTCGGTTCCATGAAAACCACATACCGTCGGCTCACCCGCAGCATCTCGCACACCGCCCGATGCGGCGAACGGCAGTGGTGGATCATCTCATGCGCGAAGACGACGTCAAACGAGCCATCCGGCAGCTCCATCTGCTCCGCGTCGAGGCGAAGTGTCGGGTACTCAGCCGCCACGACGGCCATGCGCTCCCATTCGATGCCGCCACCAAAGTTCGACAGCGTGATATGGTCGAAGCCGGCCGCGCGAAGTACCGCTGCGTCCTCATTACTGGCGCCAACGGCAAGGACATTGCCAACCGTTGCAAGCTTGCCTGAGCGAATGTGCGCGCGCAGGACCCTGAGAAAGCCGGACCTGTCCTTTTGCGGCGGAAGGCAAATCGCCGCCGGGGCCACGGCAACCTCGGTCCCGGCGGCGTGCTCGTCTTGTGGCGGGCCCTTAAGTCTCACCGACCAACCTAGTTTGCGCCTCCATCCGTAAGGATTACGCAATTCGGATTGGGCGCAATGTTGGTGCCAGAAACATGGCCACTAAGGTAAATACACGGGTTGGCACTCTGGAGGCCATACTGCTGAATCGTAGTTCCTGTCGTCGAGCCATAGTCACCCTCGATCTTGATTCCTATCGCATTTTGACCAGGAGGCGGATAAGCCCAGACCGTGTTGTTTGTAAATGTGTTGTCGGCGCACGTACCACCACCGCCATTGGACTGATTGCATTGCAGCCAAAAATTGATACCGGTCGCCCCGGAGTGATTGTTAGAGATATTGCTATCAAACACATTGTTCGAGGCTGTCGTTATCGTCGATTCCGCCAATTCCCCATTACCAAGGTACAGAAGGTACCCAACACTGGACGGCGATAGCCCAAATCCGTCAACTCGATTACCGCTCACGTTGATGTGGTTACACCATGAGCATGCAATGCCAATTTGACCATGCGTCGAATCTGGAGCCAGCACTACCTGGTTGCCATTGATACTTCCAGTGGAACTCAACGTTACCTCAATTCCGCTATATGAAACCGCCGCACATGGCCCGGGATAGCATGCCTGAAATACGTTGTTCGACACGTCTACATTATTAGCCAACACGATTGAATAACCACCAAAGGCCAGCGTGTCGCTTGGAAGCAGGCCGCAGAAGTTTCCGTCAACATGGATCCCGTCCGCAGAACCAATCTGCCCGATGGCACCCGCTTCAACGCAAGCTCCTGCTCCTGCGTTGTAGATGTAGGAGTTGTTAGTCACCCAGATATCGCTGATGGCCCTGCCGGCCACGCCGGGTGCAACTGAGATTCCGTCATTACATGCACTGGAGGGATTCTGCGCGCATTGCTGAGTCCGCGTCACGGAAATGGCATTCCCGGAGAAGTGTGCGCTCACAAAGTCATTGTCGGGCGTGGCCCTCGCAAGTATGCCATTGCTGTGGATGACGAGGTCCCCTGTCAAGGGGACCCAACTCGGGACGGCGCCGATGTAGTTGCTGGTGACCTGCGCACCTGAGGCGCCGCGAAATACGACTGCTCCTCTATCATTTTGACCCTGAGTCGTATCGCTGACTCGAACGATGACGTTGTCCTGGACTATTGGATTGGTGACGTTTTGCATGTCTATCACGGGGCTCTCGAAGGCGTTTCCGTCGAACGTGCAATTCGCAATCTTGATTCCCTTCAAACTGTTCCCAGGACTCTCACCATGGGCGACAACCATCGTGAAATTGCTCGACCTAGTGAGGATGACCGACTGGTCCGTACACTGCAATGTTACATAGGAATGCTCGATCGTGATCGACTGAGATATTGTAGCCCCGGACGAAATACTTACGGTACAGTTTGCACTTGAAGTCCCAGTGGAGCAGTCTGAAATCTGACCGACAGCTGGAAGTGAACACAGTGCGACGACAGCGGCAACTAGAAACCAGCGTGACATATCGCCCTCCAGGGCTTTTGCAGTAGATCAGGCCAGAGAACGATACGCCGGGTTTTGTTGGTTTACAAAATAGCTCTCTGCGATGCTTCACACTTGGCCGCTAACGATCAGCCTGCCTGGGACCGCCAACAGCCAGCCCATGCGATAGCCAATCGCCATCGTCAGCCATACTACACTCGCCAGGTACGGGCTCTCGAAGACAAAGCTGAAGTTCCCCGCGATGAAGACCGCGAGCAATCCGAGCAAAAGCGCATAAAGCAATCCCGCCTCCCGCATGTCGCGGAAGGTGCGCACTGCGGTCCAGCCCCGCAGGAAAAAGCGCGCCAGCACGACAATCAAGGCCACAAAACCTGTGACTCCAGTCTTGTAAAGAAACGTCAGGTAGGTATTGTGCGGTCGTGGATCTTCCTCGAAGTTCTCGAACGTGAATGGGAGCCCGTAGCCCTCCCCTATGATCGGATTCTTGGCAAAGCGTGCCATCGCTTCGGCCCACGCGAGCAGGCGAAATTGCGCCTGTGGGTCGTCTTGCGAATACACGACGCCGCTCACCAGCTCTTCGGCGGCGCGGCCCACCAGGGCGGCCCCGGGTGCGGTCTGCACCAGGGCGGCCAGGACCAGCACGCCGGTCACAACCGAAGCAGCGACGGCCTTGAAACGCGCCCGCAGCGTGGTGTGACCGGTAGAAGGGCCGAACAAGACGAGGATAGCGATGATTCCCGCCAGCGAGACATCGAGGGCCCGCGAGTTTGCGAGCAGCACTCCGAGCGTCAAGGCGAGACACGCCGACCATCCCACAAGGCGAGGTACGAGCCGGTTCAGCGTGGCGACGAGCACGAGCACCAGGCACATCAGCACCAACTGGCCGGCGCCGTTTTGCACGATGTAGCGCCGTTGGCCAGGCGTATTGAGCAGCCAAGCCAGCGCATTCACGCTCATGAAGATCGCACCTGTCACCAGCACGCACAGCACGCGCCCGATGCTCTTCCAGTCGCGGATCATGACGATCCCAACGATCAGGAAAAGGCCGTACACCACCATGGCCAGGTCGCGAAACACCAGAACTACCTGGGCTCCGCCCGCCAGCCCGCGCAGAGCCGCTACGCAGCCAATACCGATCAGCACCAGGATGGAAAAAACCGGGGTGGAGCGCAGGCGAAACCATCGCAGTCGCGGCCACACGAACTGGCGCAGCAGCAGCCAGCCGAGCACGTAATCGGAGATGTAAAGCGGCAAGCCGGGAATCTGGAGGTAAGCGAAGTCCTTGCTGTAGGTCATGGTGCACAGCAGAAACCAGAGCAGGACTCCCTCCTGTGTAGACGCCCGCGCTCGGCGTGCGTACAGCAGGACCAGAGGCAGCATAATGGCGGCGAACGCGCCCGCCGCCGGGGTCACCTTGTGGCTCAGGACCACTTCCGCGGTGAACTCCCAGTCATTGTCGAACGGCTTGGTCAGACCATCCGCGGTGACGATCAGCAAGCCGGCAGTCAGGACGACCAGCAGCCAGAAGTTGATCAGCCGGCCGTCACCGAAGAAGGAACGTGCTCCCTCTCGCGGAAACGGAACCGATGGAGAAAAGCCGAAGCTGTGGGCGTGGTCCATTTCGTCGGCAGCGGGATGAACTAGCTGGAGGAATCGCCGTCCTGCGAGCCGGCCGTAGCGGCGCGAACGCGGCCGTTGCGCACGAATTTCATCCGCCCTGCCGAACGCGCCCAGATTTCCTGAACGATCCGCTTCCTCTCATCGGCCGGATCGATCCGTTCCCAGTAATCGCGCCCGAGGATCCAGGAGGCGGACAGAAGGAACGAGAACATGGTCCCGATCAGGACGACCAGCCAGCGTTTCGGGCTGTACTTGCGCTCAGGATAGACGGCGGGATCGAGCACGTTCACCGGCGGCACTTCCTTGGCCTCCTGCACGCGCGCCAGCTCGTACTGCTTCGTCAGCGCCTCGAAGACGGCCTCGTTGATCATCGTCTTGCGGTAGAGATCGGCGTAGGTCACACCCAGGCGCGGCAGCTCGCGGATGATTTGCCCGAGCGACTGGTTCGAGGGGTTCGTGGTGCTGTCGGCGGCGCCCGACGACTGCACCTGGCGGCGGAGTTCCTCGATGCGCGCCCGCAATGACTTCACGCGCACGTTGCTGTCGGTGTAGATCTGCTCCATTCCCTGGAGTTGCGACTCGGCGGCGGCCAGCTCGCCCTGCACGCGTGCGGCGGCCGTGAACGCGGCCTTCGCCTGTTCGGGAATGTTGAGCGCCGTATTGGCCGAGGCGAACTTGCTGAACTCGACAGCGGATTGGTCGAGTTCTTTCTTCACGACCTTCAAGCGTTCTTCCAGGAAGATGCGCTCACGGCGCGCCGAAGAAGTAGAAACCTCGGCCATGAGCTTGCCGAGCTCCTCCGCATAGGCGTTCGTGATATCGCGGGCGCGACCGGGGTCGCGGTCGACGTACTTGATGGTGATGACGCCGGTCTTCCGATCTTCCCCGATATCGGTTGCGTTTTCCAGGTCGCGGCGCGCGTCCTCGTAAAAGGTGCGGCCGTAGACCTTCTTCAGGTCGAAGCGGTCCACCATGCGATCTTCCAGAACGCGGCTTTGGAGCGCCGCGATGAACAACGCACCCGTGGTCTTCATCCCCAACAGACTGGCCGCAAGACCGAGTCCAGCCGAAGCACCGGCGCTGTTGCCCCCGCCGCCAAATCCGATCAGCGTGTTCAGCATGCTGGAATTGTCAGGCGGCATCAGGCGCGTGACCGCCTGGTAGCGCTTGGGAATGACGAACGCCAGAATGATGCTCACGACGACGCCAACCGCCAGCGCCTTCTTTACGATTTGACGCTCGCGCCACAGCAGCCGCAGGCTTCGATAAACGGCGTCATCGAGCTGAATTCCTACCAGCTCGTCGGTCGGGTCGGCGTGGCGCAACCGCCGTTCTGGCGGCGTCTCCACCGCCGAGCCATAGCGCTGACTGGGACTTTCCACTCGGTGTGTTTCTCCTTGTTGCGGGGCCTCACCGCGAGGCAGACAGGCGCGAATCCAGGTCCGGCCGGCAGCTCAGGTGAGCATCAATACTATAGGCCAATTTGCGTTGGACTGCAGGCCATCGCTACTGCCCGTTGCCGTGCAACACCGCGGGCAGCGTGCGCAGAAGGATCTTCATGTCGAGGGCCAGTGTCCAGTTCTCGATGTATTCCAGGTCCAGCGCCATGTTTTTTTCGAACGAGGGATCGCTGCGCGCCATCACCTGCCACAAGCCGGTCAGGCCGGGCTTCACGTGCAGGCGGACCATGTGCTCCAGGTCGTAATGCTCGAAGTCATCAAGCGGATGCGGCCGCGGCCCCACCAGGCTCATGTCGCCCAGCAAAATGTTCCACAGCTGCGGCAGCTCGTCCAGGCTGTATCGGCGCAGGAACCCGCCGAGGCGCGTGACGCGCGGGTCATCCACGACCTTGAACGTCGGTCCGCGGCGGTAGTTGTTGTTCTGGCGAAGCTCGGCCTTCAGGGCGTCGGCGTTGTTCACCATGGAGCGGAACTTGTAGCAGACGAAGCGGCGGCCCTTCTTGCCCACGCGCTCGGAGCAATACAGCACCGGCCCGCGTGAATCGAGTTTGATGAGCAAAGCAATGAGCGCCATCAGCGGCGCGGTCACAACCAGGCCGAAGGCAGCGACCGCGATGTCCATGGCGCGCTTGGCTGCCAGCCCCGCCCGCGGGATGGGCTCGCGGTGCAGCTCCATCGTGGGAAACTTCCCGATGTAGTCGATGGGCGCCTGCAGCCCCAGGCCGTCGAACAACTCCGGAATCACCTTCACGGCTACGCCGTGCTCCTGCGCTTCATTCACCAGGTTGCGGACGATCTGGCGCTCGGAGGGAATCGTCACCAGCACTTCGTCGACAAAGTGCGCGCGCACGATCTTTGAAAAGTCTTCAATCTTGCCCAGCAGGCGCGGGTCCTGATGGTGGTCCTGGTCGAGGAAGCCCTTCACGACGTATCCGAGCGGCTTGTTCTGCTCCAGGTGCGCGGCCAGAGACATCCCGACGCGCCCTGCGCCGACGATGATCACGTTGCGCGTGCCGCGTCCGGAGGCGACCCGGCGCTGGCCGATCTTCATGCGAATGGCGCGCCACCCCATCAGCGATCCCAGATCGATTCCGGCCGCGGTGAACACCGGCGCCAACAGGAAGGTCTGCTGACTCAGATAGAAGAAGAGCAGGACCACGCCCATCGCAATCGCGGTCGCATAGAAGATGGCCGCCAGATCGCCGAACATTCCCGAGCGCCGCGGCCGGATGTACAGGTGCAGCCCGCGCAAGGAAAGCACCAGCAGCGCCGAGAACAGCAGCAGCACAGCCGCCGTCTGCGGCGCCGGCAATTCATGGGTGTGAAGGCCGCCCGGCGCGAGGCTGAACCATGCGAGCGTGCCCGCCGCAGCCCCGCCGATGATGACCAGGTCGAGCAGGAAAGCCAGCAGCCGTGCTACGCGCGGCGTGCGTACGAAAAACTCGTCGCGCTGGCGCGCCACGTCCTGCCCAATCAGGTGCGGGAGCAGGTCAATGGAGCTTTCCGGTGAGGGGATACGGGCGGGTTCCTGTGCAGTCGCGCTCACGTTTGTCCCTTGGAACGGAGTGGCGCAAAAACGTTGCGGTTGAGATTGCGGCTTCAGAGCGGAAATTTCAAGCGGAAAAACGCGGCGCGCTGTCTTGTAACCTCTCGCTTCCGCAACCGTGCAACTGTTCGTAGAGAGCAGGCATGCGCTGGGCGCGTGCGTCCCACGTTTCCGTGCGGGCGAAATTCCACCCCACCGTGCCCATGCGACAACGCAAATCGGGAGAGGCGGCCAGCAGGTCCATCGCGCTGGCAAGCCCCTGAATCGTGCCCGCCACGGTCGTAATGGGCACCTTGATGCTGGCGCCAGCCGGAACGAACGTTCCCACGCCCTGGTGGTCGAGCGTGACTACCGGCAGGGCCTGCGAGCACGCTTCCAGCACCTGCATGCCGAAGGAGTCGCGCAGGCTGGTGAAAAGAAAGATGTCGCTCTGCCGATAAAGCTCGAACATGCGCTGCCACGCGACATGCCCGAGAAAACGTTGAGCGCTTATTTCTTTCCCCACTTCGGAAACCACGTGAACTGCACCGAGGTACTGAAGTTCGACTGCTTCCCCGGAGCCAGCAGCGGGAACTTCCAGTTCTCATACTGTACATTCGTGGTGAGGCCGAGATCGGGGCGAAGCATGAACTCCCCACGCGCGGAGAAGTCCTGCAGCGACCCGCCTTGCAGGAAGTCTTTGTCCACCCACTGCTGACGGTATCCGATCTGAACTTTGTTGCGCGGCGCCAGCCAATAAGTGCTCCAGAACTGCATGCCCGAGCCCTGGCGTCCGACCCAGTGTCCCAGCAGCTGGCCCGCATTGGTGTAGCCGTCAGGATAGCGGGCGCTCTTGTAGCTGAAACCTGGCGCCAGCAGGCCCGCCGGCAAGTCGGTGAACACGCCTTCGGCGCGGAAGTCGAGCTTGGGCAGCTTCGGGATTTGTGGCATGTAGATGCCAGGGTTCATCGCCGAGCGGCGCGGGTACGCGATGGGCGAGATTTCATCTTCAGCGAACGCGTCGTTATAGAAGACCAGCCACTTGCGCAGCTTCGGGACGCGCCAGGTGAAGTCCACGGCGGATCGCCGGTCGCCGGGATCGTCCGGACCGAAGGAGTTCGCCGTCGAGAACAGGCTGTTAATGAAGCGGCGGGTGGTGAAGGGAAACTTTGGCCCGCCCATCAGCGTGGTGCGCGAAATGCTGAACTCGAAGTTTGGCGTGGGCTTGAAGCTGATTTTCTGCCCGTGGATGAATGGCTGCGGATCGAAGGAAGCGTCGGGACTGATGATCACTCCCGTCTCCGAGTTCCCGCGATGCACGCCGCTCTGGCGCGCCAGGAAGAACTCGGTGCGCATGGGCCCGAGCGCCGAGAAGATCCACGGCAGCCGCGCCGGCGTGGTGCGATTCAGGCGCAGCATGTACATCGGCTCGGCGTTCGTGCTCAGCAGGAACGAGCCGCTGTGGTCGGGACTCCACCATCCGCTCTGCTTGCCGAACGAGAGCTGGTAGCCGCGGACATTCAGCACCGCGTACGCGTCGAGGGTCTCAAACCGATTTGCCGGGCCGCCCGGCTGGCTGATTCCCAGCGGAGAAAATGTGTCGTCGGCGTGGAACGCCCCAATCGCGTTTTTGACCGCGTCCGAATACGGCTTTGGACCGGGCGAATACTGGTATTCCCCGCTCAGGTAGATGGCCAGCGGCCCGGCGACCGCGTGACTGCTGAAGCCGGTCACGGAGTTGAAGCCTTCTCCATACGGCCGGCCGTAATCGTTCACGATCGTCTGGCCAAAGTGGTAGCTGTCGCGCAGCGGCGTTCCTGAGATTCCGGTAAAGCGCACGTAAACGCTATCGACCTGCGCGCCGAAGTTGTCGCCGCCGGCCAGCCGGGCGACTTCGGGAGCGAACTCGTCGGCAAGCGCGTGTTGCAGAGCGCGTGCCTGGACGGCGCCGCCGTCGTCGTCAGGCCCGAGCTGGTCGCCGGCTTCGGCGGCCAGGCGCGCGCACTCCATGCGCGTCCACGGCTTCAGGCCGGCAAATGCCGTGCGTAGATGACCCATCGCGGCAAGCCGGTCGAAGGCGTCGTACACCCAGCTGTCGAGCGGGACATAGGGCGATGCCATCTCCAGCGGCGAGCGCTCGCGCTCGTCGCGGATGAACTGCCCATACTGCGCGCCGTCGCCCGACTCCTCCTCGCGATGCGCGCGCACCACCTGCCGGCCCACGTACCAGCCCAAAGCGCTGCCCACCACGACGTCACTG
>DASRER010000046.1 GCA_035651995.1 Terriglobales bacterium
TTCGTGCTGTCAGATCTCGATTTGGGAATGAATAACTGGATGTCTGATCCATTCCCATATCCGGACAAACCGTTCAAGCGAGGCAAGGTGCTCACCGCCGAAGACCTGAATCGGCTTGGCGGTTTCGCGCGCTATAAAGATGTAGATAAAGACGGCATTCCCTACCGCACGCTGCCTGGCACCGATCACCCAGCCGCCGCATACTTCACGCGCGGCTCCGGACATAACGAAAAGGCGCAATACAGCGAGCGTCCGGATGACTATCAGAACAACATGGAGCGTCTGGCACGTAAGTTTGAGACGGCGCGATCGATTGTGCCGCGGCCCGAAGTAGTCGCAAATAACGGCGTCAAACTCGGCGTGATCGCCTACGGTAGCAGCGATTTTGCGGTACGCGAAAGCCGCGACCAACTCAAGCGCGAGTATCGTCTCGATATCGACTACCTCCGCATTCGCGCCTTCCCATTCAGCCGCGAGGTGCACGAGTTCATCGAGAAGCACGATCGCGTGTACGTGGTCGAGCAAAATCGCGACTCCCAAATGCTCAGCCTGCTGAAATTAGATATCAATCCGTCGCACAGTCCCCGACTTCGCAGCGTGCGTCATTTCAATGGACTTCCCATAGACGCGCGGTCCGTAACCGACGACATCATCTCTCAGGAAGGTAAGTAGTTCATGGCCTCGACTCCAACCTCCGTTCCCGCCCCCAAGACGAATCGGCTTGGTTTGCAGGTCCTCGATTATCGCGGCGGCAAGACCACACTCTGCGCCGGCTGCGGCCATAATGCCATTTCGGAACGCGTAATCGACGCGCTGTACGAGATGGGTGTGCAGCCAGAGCGAGTGCTCAAGCTCTCGGGCATCGGCTGCTCTTCGAAGACGCCTGCGTACTTCGTGAGCCGCGCGCACAGCTTCAACTCCCTCCACGGACGCATGCCTTCAATCGCCACCGGCGCAGTGCTGGCAAACCGCAGCATGCTATCGCTCGGAGTCAGCGGCGATGGCGATACAGCCTCGATCGGCATGGGCCAGTTCGTCCACCTCATGCGCCGCAATCTGCCCATCATCTACATCATCGAAGACAACGGCGTGTACGGCCTGACCAAGGGACAGTTCTCCGCCACCGCTGATCTTGGCTCCAAGCTGAAGACCGGTGTCATCAACGACCTACCGCCGATTGATACCTGCGCCCTGGCGATCGAACTCGGCGCCACCTTCGTCGGGCGCTCCTTCTCCGGCGACAAGAAGCAGCTTTCGGCCATGATGAAAGCCGCGCTGGCGCACAACGGCACCGTGATGCTCGACGTGATCTCGCCCTGCGTGACCTTCAACGACCACGAGGGCTCCACCAAGTCGTACAAGTACATGAAGGACCATGACGAGCCCATCCACGACGTGAACTTCGTGCCCTTCTTCGAAGACATCGCCGTGGACTACGAGCCCGGCTCGACCACCGAAGTCACCATGCACGACGGCTCGCGCCTGCGCCTGCGCAAGCTCGAAGAGGACTACGATCCGACCAACCGGATCGGCGCCATGACACGCCTGCACGAGGCGCACGAGAAGGGCGAGGTACTCACCGGCGTCTTCTACGTCAATACGCAGAAGCCGAACTTCCTCGACCTGCTGAACCTGACGGACGCGCCACTGGCCACGCTGCCCGAATCGCTGACGCGCCCGCCGAAGTCGGCGCTCGACACGGTGATGGAAGAGCTGACGTAAGAAACACTGGATCGTGGATAGTGAAAAGTGAAAAGAGGCCCCGCGCCGCCGCGCGGGGCCTTTCTGTTTGCAGCTCACCTCTAAAGAGTTACCCGCTGCGCCGGAAGCACGCACCCCCGGAAAGCCAGCTCAGGCGCGACGGCATCTTAGGCAAGAAGCGTGTCAGGCGCGCTGCGCGTTTCGCCCCGCGGCGGTGTGGGAGCAGCGCATGGGAACCAGTCCCGAAGTCGGGAAGACAGTCGCCGCGTGCTCCGGCAGTGAGCGAGGCGCTACAATCCCGCCGTGCAGAAGCGCATGTTCTGGCTCATCTACGCCGTCCTCGGGCTCATTGCCGATTTCACGCTGCCATTCTGGTGGGCTGTCGCCGCCAACATCCCGGCGCTCTGGGTGAGCTGGTGGATCGCCTTCCGCAGCGAATGGTTTTAACGAAACAGGTCTTAAAGTTTCACGTCCCACCTCGCCTCCGCCGGAGCACAAGGGCATCGTCATCGCGGCGACCACGCTGCTCGGCGGGCGCGGCCACGTCCGCCAAAGATGTTGCTTCGCAATCAGATGTCGCCGCGCCGTTGCCCGCGCAACTTTCTCCAGGCCGCCGGGTTCGAAAAGGTCGCAGTACTTGTCACGGCTGCGCGGAGCAAGGCCCGTCAGTCGCGTGACGGCCGAGGGACCTCCACGCAGCCGTGGTTCCGCAGTTACCGCCGTCATCCCCGGAGCCGCAAAAGCCTTTCCCGGCGCGGCATTCCACCCTAAAATCCCGGCATGAGTTCGCCCGGCCCGCTCTACAAGCCTTTCGAGAAGCTGGTGCAGATCAGCATCAAGGGCAAGGAGTTTTCCGTGCCTGAGGGCAACATGCTGCTGCGGGCCCTGCAATACCTGGCGCCGGAGAACATCTCCATGGGCCGCTTCTGCTGGAACGAAGACTGCCAGTATTGCCGCGTCACCTACGACATGGGCGAAGGCACCAAGTCGCACGTCGGGCTCTCCTGCAAGCTCATGGTCGCGCAGGGCATGCGCGTTACCGACATGGCGACCGAGATCCGCTATTGCCTGCGTGAGTTGGGAATTCCGAAGTAGCGGGAACTTCCTGACGCGGATGGACGCGGCTGAACGCGGATTCAAATCAAAGTCGCGATTCAATCAATCGGGAGTGCGTCGCGGATGCGGCACCAGCGCGAAGCGCGACTGAGTGTGGCCCAGCGCGAATTGCCGGCTAAGCGTGAGAAAAGGAGGCAGGTCCCGCGGGGACGGCCTGAGTTCTAGTCGGCGTTCATCCGCGTCATCCCGCGGCAGGAACTCACCGCCTGCTCGAGGCCGGCGTCAGCTTCCGCAACCGGTCGCGCGCCTGCTGCGCCTCGATCGAGCGCGGATAGCGCGCGATCAGGTTCTTCAGCTCGCGCACGCCTGCCTGGCGCTGGCCGAGTTCGAGCAGCGCGAAGCCCTTCTTGAGTTGCGCCGCCGCCGTCTTGTTTCCGCCGGGATACTGCTCCAGCACCTTGTCGTATCCCGCCACCGCGCCGTCGTAGTTGCCCTGCCGGTAGAGGATGTCGGCCAGGTAGAACTGCGCGTTGCCGGCCAGATCGGTGGTTGCGTAATACTTCAAGTAATCGTTGAACTCCTGCACCGCAAGGTCGTAGCGGCCGGAGTTGTAGTCACGCAGGCCGTTGTTGTAGAGCACGTCAGCCGGGGGCGCTTGCGGCTGCGGCGGCGGGGCGGCCGGTCCACCGGCGGCGGGCTGTCCGGCTGGCGCGCCGGCTGCGGGCAGGTTCTGCTGCGCCGCGGCCAGGTCGTCCATTTGCTTGGTGACCTTCGCCATGCGCGCCTTCAGCTCGTCCACGGAATCGTTCAGCGCCTGGATCTGCGCCGATACCTGGTCCACGCGCGTGCCGGTGTCGGCGTGCTGCTTCTGCAATTCCTGCTGCAGGGCGGTCACGCTGGAGGCCAGCTTGTTGGTGGTATCGGTGGACTGCTCGATCAGGTTGCGCATCACGCCCATGCGCTCGTCGAACGACTGCTGCATGCGCGCCATCGCGTCCTGCAGCGCCTGCACCTGCGTCTGCAGCTGCACCATTTCCTTGTTGGCGGCCAGCGCGGGTGCGGCAGCCACGACCACGATCAGAAGAGCAAGCACTCTGTTTCGCATAAGTCAGATTAGATGCCAGCGGGCGATTTGAAGTCTAGTACTCCGGGAGGAAACCGCTGTGGGACAGGCGGGCCGCAACGCCGCAAGTTGCCCGGCTGTGGGCGCCCCACCCTTTCGCCGTTGTGTGACGAAGGGTGGGGAACCCCGGTGCTGAAGGACTAGCGGCCCGCCAGCACGAAGTGTGCCCGGCGGTTCTGCTGCCAGCACTGCTCGTTCGACTCGGTGCAGAACGGCTTTTCCTTGCCGAAGCTGACCGTGTTGAGGGCGCCGTTGGGAACGCCCATCTGGCCCAGGGCTGTGAGGGCGGCATGGGCGCGGTTATCGCCCAGCGCCAGGTTGTACTCGGTGGAGCCGCGCTCGTCGCAGTGTCCTTCGATGGTGACCTTCACGCCCGGATGCGCCTTCAGCCACGCCGCCGTGGACTGCAGCGCCGGTTGCGCGTCAGCGCGGACGTCGTACTGGTCATAGTCGAAGAAAATGTCGCGCACGTTGCGCGCGAAGTCCTCTTCCAGCGTTACGCTGACCGCGGCCGGCGGCGGTGGCGGCGGCGCGACCACCGTGACGCGCGCGGTTGCCTCCTGCGTTCCGCCCGGGCCCTTGGCCGTGAGGCGATAGCTGGTGGAGTCGCTGGGCGTGACCTGCTGCGATCCGCTCAGGTCAACCTTGCCGACGCCCTCAATGTTCACGTCGGTGGCGTTCTCGGTGCGCCAGGTGAGCGTGGTGGACTGCCCGCGCTGCACCGTGTTCGGGTTCGCGCTGATGCTGGCCGTCGGAGCCGGCGGCGGCGGAGGCGGCGGGGGCGGCGGCGCGGCTTCCTTCTTCTTGCAGGCGGTAACCAGCAGGAGACCGGCCAGGGCAACAATCAGAGTCCACTTCGCGTTGCGGTGCTTCACCTCATCCTCCCGATGCGCATGTGCGCCATTGCTGCACTTCAACTGCGTCTGTCCAACGGAACTGCTGAGAATACATCCAAAGTTGCCGGCTTGTCAGCAAGCCGGCGGCTACCTCGCGCTCCAGTTCGGCATCATGTTGGCGCCACCGCTGGTCAGCGGCTTCTGCTGCGTGCCGTCGGCCAGCATCGTCCATATCTGCGGGCTGCCCGAACGGGTGGACTGGAACACGATGTGCCTCCCGTCCGGCGCCCACGACGGATAATCGTTCACTCCCGAATCGTGCGTGAGCTGCACCCACTGCCGGCTGGCAATGTCCATGATGTAAATGTCCAGCCCGCCCGGCGCGCCAGGCCCATAGTGGCGGTTCCAGGCGAAGGTCAGGAACTGCCCATTGGGCGACCACGAGGGCGAAACCGCGTATCCCTGGTCGGTGATGCGCTGCGGGTTGGTGCCGTCGGCGTCCATGATGTAGATCTGCGGCAGCCCGCTGCGTCCGCTCACGAAAGCGATCTGCGCTCCCGTCTTGGGGTTCCACACCGGCGAGACGTCGGGGCCGTGCACGGCCGTAATTCGCCTGGCGCCCGCGCCGCTCGCGTCGGCCACGTAGATTTCCGGATCACCCGGCAGGGACGACGAAAACGCGATCCTGGTGCCGTCGGCCGACCAGGCCGGCGACGAGGTTGTCCCGGAGAATCGCGGGAAGCTCACCAGCCGCCCTAATTCGAGCGAGTACATCACCACGTCCGGCTTGCCGTTGATGAACGACGTGAACGCCACCCGCGTGCCGTCGGGCGAAACGCGCGGCGAAAGCGCGATGGAGCCGAGCTTGGTCACCTGGTGCTGGCCGTAGCCGTCGTAGTCCATGGCCCACACTTCCTTGCTCCCGCTGCGCCCGCTGATGAAATAAATCTTGCTCTCGGCGATGCCGGGAATTCCGCCGCCGAGCTGGAAGATGATCTCGTTGGCGAACTTGTGCGCCACCCGGCGCGCGCCTTCGGTGGTGGCCGTGTCGCGATATTGTTTGCCGAGCACCTGCGGCGAGTTCGCGTTCTTGGCATCGAACAGCCAGCCCTGCATGGCAAGGTTGGTGTCGGCCACGCCGATGTTGCCGAACGCCACCATGCCGGCATTGGGCGGCGGATTGCCCCAGGCGTCGAGCTTCATCTCCTGCGGCGCGCCGGGAATCGCCAGCGGATAGAAACTCTTCGACACCATATCGAAGATGCCGGCGCTCTCCAGGTCGTTCCACAGCGTGTCGTTGAACGTCTTCAGCAGCTCGACCGACTGCCCGTTGGCCGGCGTCGCCAACTTGAAGTCGGCCGCCGCCAGCCGGACCCTTTCGACGCCGAGGCCGGTGCCGGTGCGAATCCAATCCTGGGCCGCCGCCGCTGCGTTGAAAACGACGAGCGCCGCAAAGAGCGCTCCATAGAGACGTAGCCTGCTACGTCTCGCTCGCCAATCAGTACTTCGCACTCGGTACGCTCCTGAACTCGGGACTGGGTACTCAGCACTCGGCACTTGCTCTACCGCCGGTAATCGAACCAGAACTCAACGGAAACTTTGTCGCCGCGATAATCCGGCGGCAGCGGCCCAAACGTGTCAATGCGCTGCAAGGCGCGCTTGGCCGAAATGTCCAGCGACGGAATGCCGCTCGACTGCTCCACCTGCACGTTCGACGGCGCGCCGTTGCGCTGAATGTCGAAGGTCAGGTACACGCGCTTGGTGTTGACCACGTTCGGGTCAACCTCGTACTTCAGCCAGTTCTCCGAGACCACGCGCCGCACTTTGTCGACGTACCACGCGTAGCGGCTGCCGAAGTCGCCGCCGCCTCCGCCGAAGCTCAGGCCGCCGGTCGCCGCGCCCGCGTTGAAGGTGGTGAATGGAGCGCTCACCGGTCCGCCTTGTCCGAAGGGAACTACGTTCGAGGCCTGTTCGACCGGCTGCGGCTTCGGATTGGTGGCGGTCTTGGTGTCTTTCCTGACCTTTTTCGTTTCCCGATCGGGAATCGCGAGGGTCTCCGGCGGCGCCTGCTCCACCTGCCTGGGCAACGACTGCGACACACCCTTCGACTCGTTCGCCAGCACGTTCTCCGCGGGCGCCTCGCGCGCCGGCAGCGGCACGGCGCTTACCAGGGTGGCGCTCATGGCCGCGCCCGATCCCGATCCTCCTCCGCCCCAGTCCTCGCGGTGCAATCCGCCGCGCACAGCCGCGTAGAGCAGGATTCCGCCGAAGAGCATGGCGTGCAGCGCCACACTGGCGCCCAGCGGCACCCTGATGTCGTCGCGCTGTTCGAAGATGTCGGCAGTCGCGGGCATCGCAGGCGGCTTACCTCGCGGGGCCCTCGTGCAGCGGTTGGGTGACGATGCTCACGTTGGAAATGCCTGACTGCTTCACCGCGTCCATCACCGTGGCAAAGGCGCCGAAGGGCACGTTCTCATCGGCCCGCAGGAAGATCGACTGGTTCTGCGGATCGCGAATCTTGGTCCGCAGCCTGGCCGCGATCTCGTTGATGTTCACCGGATCGTTGCCCAGGTAAACCCGCTGCGCCTTGTCGATGGAGATCACCACGCGCTCCTCGGTGATCTCCTTCACCGTGCGCGTCTTGGGCACGGCGACCTCGATGCCCGACTGCAGGATCGGCGCCGTCACCATGAAGATGATGAGCAGCACCAGCACCACGTCCACGAACGGCGTGATGTTGATCTCGGAGAGCGAAGTTTGCGTGCGTCCCTGGTTGTTCGTAAATGCCATAAAAGCGCCTGCCCGCTGCTGGCTCCTGGCCAAAACCAAGTACCGCTGCCGCCCGCTGGCGGACAGGCGATTTTGCTTGAGCTAGCAGCCAGCCGCTAGCAGCCGGCAGCGGGTTATCTCCCCACTTCCATCGTTTCAGCGGCCCGCGCCGCCGGCGCCCGCTCCACCGCGTTCAGGAACTCCAGCCCGAAGTCGTCCATGCGGGAGCCGAACTCGCGGATGCCGTTGGTCAGCAGGTTGTAGGCGATCACCGCCGGGATTGCCGTGAACAAGCCCGCCGCCGTCGTGATCAGCGCCTCGGAGATGCCGGGCGCCACCGCGCGCAGCGTTGCCGCGCCGGCGTCGCCCAGTCCGTGGAAGGCGTCGATGATGCCCCACACCGTGCCGAACAGCCCGATGAACGGCGTGACCGCGCCGGTCGTTGCCAGCCAGGGCAGGCGGCGCTCCAGCCGCGTCAGCTCCTCCGACGCGCCTATCTGTATGGATCGCTGAAGGGCGATGATGTTGCGCGGCGCGCCGCCCTGCTTGCGCAGTTCCTCGTAGGCATGGTCGAAGACGGCCACCAGCGGCGACGGCTTGAACTGCTCGGCCACGGCGGCCACGTCCTGTATGCGCTGCGCTTTGCGGAAGGCGCGCAGGAAGCGGCCGCTCTGCACGCGCGCGCGCCGCAGCAGGCCCCACTTGCTCAGGATGATCGCCCAGGAAAGAACGCTGAAGGCCAGCAGGATCAGGAGAACGATTTTCGCCACTGCGCCTGATTGCTCGATCAGGTTGGCGATCTCGCCTCCGATCACGTATGCAGAGAAAGGGAAGATGGTCATCGTGTCAGTCGCGGCGCTCTCATTATAGTCCACCCCTTCTTGCGGATTTTCGGTTGATCCGGAACGCTCCGTGTTCGTCACGCCGTCATCCTGAACGAAGTCCGATTCGGCGCACGCGGAACCGGACGAAGTCGAAGGATCCCTACCCGGACCAGCCTGACCCGCGTGGGCCCACCAGGACTCGCATCAGTCACCAATAACCAATAGCAGATGGCCATTCACCAATAGCAAATTGTTCTCCGTGCTATTCTTCGCCCAACTCCTCACCGGGACGACTTCGTGCTCCTTGAGCTGCGGGTTGAAAACTACGCTGTCATCGACACTCTGGCGGTGGAGTTCGCTCCCGGCCTGAATCTGCTCACCGGCGAGACCGGCGCCGGCAAGTCCATCCTGGTGGACGCGCTCGCGCTCCTGCTCGGAGAAAAAGCTTCGAGCGACGTGGTCCGCCACGGCGCCGAGCGCGCCATCGTGGCCGGAGTCTTCCAACCGGCGGATGAGAAGCACGCCACTGCGATCCTCGACGCCAATGGCCTGAGCGCGGAAGCCGGCGAGCCGGTGATCATCCGCCGCGAGATCGCCCCCGGCGGCAAGGGCCGCGTGTTCGTCAACAACCAGCCAGCCACCGTCGCTGTGCTGCGGCAACTGGCGCCGCACCTGGCGGCGATTCATGCGCAGAGCGAAAGCATCCTCTCATTCGACGCCGCCGCGCGGCTCGCCCTGCTCGATCAGTTCGCCGTGCTTGATACGTCTGCCGTCGCGGCCGCCTTTGACGCTTGGCGCGACCTGCGCGCCCGCCTCGCTGACCTCGAACAGAACGAGCAGGACCGCCTGCGCCTGGTGGACCTGTGGTCGTTTCAGAAAAAGGAAATTCTCGGCGCCGCGCTCGAGCCCGGCGAAGACGAACGCCTGGAAACCGAGAAGCACGTGCTCGCCAACGCCGAGCGCGTGTACGAAGCCGCGAACACGGCGTTCGACCTTCTTTATGACGGCGAGCACTCGGCGGCCGCCGCGCTGCGCGCCGCCGCGCGACCGCTGGAGCAGCTTCAGCGCTTCGACGACCGCTTCCGCGATGCCATCGCGCAACTCGAGTCGGCGCGCATCGCCGCCGAGGACCTCGGCATCATGCTGCGCGACTACGCCGCCGGCATCCAGGCCTCGCCCGAGCGGCTGGCCGAAGTCGAAGACCGCCTCGCGCTGCTCGACAAGCTCAAGCGCAAGTACGGCGCTACGCTCGCCGACGTCATCGCCTTCGGCGAAGATGTGGCCCGCAAGCTCGACGAAGTCGAGGACCGCGACCAGGCCCTGCGCCGCCTCAAGGCCGGCCTCGGCGCCGCAGCAGAGAAGTACCGCGAGGCGGCCCGCGTACTCTCCCGCCGCCGCGCCGCCGCAGCGAAAGACCTGGAGAAACGCGTCGAAGCCGAGGTCAACGACCTCGCGATGAAAGTGAAATTCCGCGCAGAAATCACCGCCGACGAAGCTTCAACCGAGCGCTGGACGTCATCCGGCTTCGACCAGGTACGCTACCTGATCGCCACCAACCCCGGCGACCCGCTCCGCCCCGTGGAGCAGATCGCCTCAGGCGGCGAACTCTCGCGCGTCATGCTCGCCCTCAAAGTCAGCGTGCAGCACGCGGGCGCAGCATCCAATGGCGGGCGCTCGCGGAGCTCAGGTCATAAGCCGACGACCGACGACCAGCGACCGACGACGCTCGTCTTCGACGAAATCGACACCGGCATCGGCGGACGCGCTGCCGAAGCCGTGGGCCGAAAACTCAAAGCGCTTGCCGCCCGCTACCAGGTCCTCTGCGTGACTCACCTGCCTCAGATCGCGGCCTTCGCCGACCAGCACTTCGCCATCGAGAAGAAAGAGGGAAGCGGACGCACCCGCACCAGCATCCGCCCGCTCGACGCCGAGGAGCGCCGCCGCGAGATCGCGCGCATGCTCAGCGGCGAGAAGGTCACCGATACCTCGCTCAAGCACGCCGAGCAGATGCTGAGGCATTGAATATCGGGTCATCGGGTCATCGGGTCATTGGGTCATTGGGCCTTGCGTTTTGGTGTTCGGCCCAATCTTCAATGACCCGATCGCCCGATATACAATGTGAGGCCCGATGACCCGGTATTCAATGGTCAATGGTTGCCATTCGCTGCTAATTCCCGCCATTCCAGTCGCTTAGGTTCCATTATCCAAGGGGTTACGGGTATGCTTCGAGCTTCCCCAGAGCCGGGCGGTTCCCATATACTGGAGCACGGATGACTCCCTCTCCCGACGCTAAGACCTTGCTGTTGCTCAAGCCCCGCGGCTTCTGCGCCGGGGTGGTCCGTGCCATCGATATCGTCCGCATCGCCCTCGACGCCTTCGGCCCGCCCATCTACGTCCGCAAGGAAATCGTCCACAACCGCTACGTGGTTGAGGAGCTGACCGCCAAGGGCGCCGTCTTCGTTGACAGCGTGGCCGAGGTGCCCTACGGCGAGCGCGTTATCTACAGCGCGCACGGGGTCTCGCCCGAGGTCCGCGAGGCAAGCCAGGCGCGCAAGCTGCGCGTCATTGACGCCACCTGCCCGCTCGTGACCAAGGTCCACGTCGAGGCGGTGAAGTTCGCCCGCGAAGGCTACTCGCTCATCCTCATCGGCCATCGCGACCACGACGAGGTCATCGGCACTCTGGGCGAAGCGCCCGCCGTGACCCAGGTGGTCGGCTCGCCCGAGGAAGTGGACGCCATCAGCGTCCCCGACCCGAACCGCGTGGCCTACCTCACCCAGACCACGCTTTCGCTCGACGAAGCCAAAGACGTGATCGAGGCCCTGCAGCGCAAGTTCCCCAACATCAAGGGGCCCGCCGCGCAGGACATCTGCTACGCCACCGAGAACCGCCAGGTGGCCGTCAAGCACGTCGCCGAAGAGGCCGAACTGGTGCTGGTCGTCGGTTCCGACAACAGCTCGAACTCGAACCGCCTGGTCGAGGTCTCGCAGAACCTGGGCACGCGTTCGTACCTGATCGAAAACTACCGCGCCATCAAGCCGCAGTGGCTCGAAGGCGTGAAGACCATTGCATTGACCGCTGGCGCCTCCGCCCCCGAGTGCCTGGTGGAAGAGGTTGTCGAGTTCCTTCGTAGCGCCGGCTACACCAACCTGCGCGAGCTCGAAGTCATGCCCGAGCACGTGCGGTTCGGTCTCCCCCCTGAGATCGTGGAGGCAATCGCCGCCGCGCCCTCAGTCGCCACCGCGGAATGAACGGAATGGACGACAGCTCGCTGACCCGCCGGCCGGCGGAAATCCTGTTCGGCAAGATTGACGACATGCGCAGCCGCGTGGCGGCTGCCGCCGACGCCTCGCGCCGCTTCCTCTTCTCGCTCCAGTCCGAGGAAGGCTACTGGTGCGGCGAACTGGAAGCCGACGCGACGCTGGAATCCGACTACATCCTGCTGCACACGCTGCTTGGCACCGGCGCCGAAGGCCGCATGCGCGCCGCGGCGAACTGGATCCTCCGGCACCAGAACACCGATGGCGGATGGAGCCTTTACCCGGGCGGCCCCTCGAATATCAGCGCATCGGTGAAGGCGTATTTCGCGCTCAAGCTCGCCGGCTACAAGGCCGATCATCCGGCGCTCGGGCGCGCCCGCGAAAAAGTGCTGGAACTGGGCGGCGTCACGCAGGTCAACACCTTCACCAAGATTTATCTCTGCTTCTTCGGCCAGTACGACTACGACGCCGTCCCGGCCATCCCGCCGGAGATCGTGCTGTTTCCCAAGTGGTTCTGGTTCAACCTGTACGAAATCTCGTCATGGTCGCGCGCCATTCTGGTGCCGCTGGCCATCGCCTACGCCAAGAAGCCGTTCAAGAAGATTCCCGACGAGATGGGCGTGGAAGAGCTCTACCGCCCCGGAACGCGCACGCGCAGCGGCATGCGCCTGCCGTGGGACAAGAAGCTCGTCAGCTGGCGGAATTTCTTCCTCGTGGCCGACCGCATGACGCACATGTTCGAGCGCGTGCACGTGCGGCCGCTGCGCTCGATCGCGCTGAAGGTCGCCGAGCGCTGGATGCTCGAGCGCATGGAAATGTCTGACGGCCTGGGCGCCATCTTCCCGGGCATCATGAATTCCATCATCGCGCTGCGCTGCCTGGGCTACTCGCTCGACGATCCGCAGCTCATCCGCGCGCTCGATGAATTCGAGAACCTCGGCATCGAAGAGCCGGGCGATCCCGCCGCATCCGACGAAGCGCGCCGCGAGCCCACCTTCCGCATGCAGCCGTGCAAGTCGCCGGTGTGGGACACGGCCTACGCGCTGTTCGCGCTGGCCGAATCCGGCGTCTCTTCGCGCGATCCGCGCCTGCTCAAGGCTGCCGATTGGCTCCTGAGCAAGGAAGTGCGCCACAAGGGCGACTGGGCGGTGAAGGCGCGCAACGTCGAGCCGGGCGGCTGGTACTTCGAGTTCAACAACGAGTTCTATCCCGACGTGGACGACTCCGCCATGGTGCTGCTCGCGCTGGAGCGCGTGGACAACCCGCGCGAACGCTATCAGCACGAGGTGGCGCAACGCGCCATCGCCTGGATCTACGCCATGCAGTGCAAGGACGGCGGCTGGGCGTCGTTCGACAAAGACAACGACCGCATGGTCTTCCAGCACATCCCGTTCGCCGACCACAACGCCATGCTCGATCCGGCCACGGTCGACATTACCGGCCGCGTGCTGGAAATGCTGGCCGCTTACGGCCACAACCGCGACGAGAAGCAGATCGAGCGCGCGCTCACCTTCATTCGCAAGCAGCAGGAGTCCGATGGTTCGTGGTTCGGGCGCTGGGGCGTGAACTATCTCTACGGCACCATGCAGGTGCTGCGCGGGCTTGACGCCATCGGCGTAGACCACCACGAGCCGTTCGTGCAGCAGGCCGCCGAGTGGGTGCGCATGGTGCAGAACCACGACGGCGGCTGGGGAGAAACTTGCGGCTCCTACGACGATCCAAACACTAAAGGCGCAGGCCCGAGCACGCCCTCGCAGACCGCATGGGCGGTGCTGGCGCTGCTCGCCGCCGGCGACACGCGCAGCGATTCGATCACCCGCGGCGTCGCATATTTATTGAAGACGCAAAAGAAAGACGGCGCCTGGCGCGTGCCCGACTATACCGGCACCGGCTTCCCCCGCGTCTTCTACTTGAAGTACCACCTGTACGAGATTTATTTCCCGCTGCTGGCGCTCACGGCATACGCGAAAGCGCTGGGGAGCGCGGAAGCCGGTGGAAGCACCGGGCTTTAGCCCGGTGAAATACGAAGAGATTGCATCGGGGCTTTAGCCCCGGCAGGGAGCTGAATGGCTGTCCCGATTTCACAGATGTGGACGGTAGCCACTTACGTCCTGCGCCAGCGTATGGCGGGACGCAAGCGGTACCCGCTCACCCTGATGCTGGAGCCGCTGTTCCGCTGCAACCTGGCCTGCGCCGGCTGCGGCAAGATCCAGTATCCGGCCCACATCCTCAAGTCGCAGCTCACCCCGGAAGAGTGCTTCCGCGCGGTTGACGAATGCGGCGCGCCAACCGTCGCCATCCCGGGCGGCGAGCCGTTGCTTCACCCGCAGATCGCTGAGATTGTCGCCGGCCTGGTCGCGCGCAAGAAGTACATCTACCTGTGCACCAACGCGCTGCTGCTGAAAGAAAAACTCCACCTGTTCACGCCGACCAAGTACCTCACCTTCTCTGTCCACATGGACGGCCAGCGCGAGCACCACGACTTTTCCGTCTGTCTGGAAGGCGGATACGACAAGGCCTACGAAGGCATCAAGGCGGCGCTGGAGCGCGGCTTCCGCGTGACCACCAACACCACGCTGTTCGAAGGCGCCGATCCCGAATCGGTGCGCGCATTCTTTGACGAGATGATGGACCTGGGCGTCGAGGGCATGATGCTCTCGCCCGGCTACACCTACGACAAGGCGCCCGACCAGGAGCACTTCCTCAGCAAGAAGAAGACCCGCCGCCTGTTCCGCCACATCCTGTCGAACCGCAGCCCGCGCTGGAAGTTCAACATGAGCCCGCTGTTCCTCGAGTTCCTCATGGGCCGGCGCGATTACAACTGCACGCCGTGGGGCATGCCCACGTACAACATCTTCGGCTGGCAGAAACCCTGCTATCTCATGCAGGACGGCTACGCCGACACGTTCCAGGAGCTGCTCGAGACCACCGCCTGGGAGCGCTACGGCGCCGAGCACGGCAATCCCAAGTGTGCCAACTGCATGGTCCACTCTGGTTTTGAGGCCAGCGCGGTCAACGACACGTTCGGTTCGCTGCGCGGCTTCCTGGCCACAGTGCGCGCCTCGCTGTTCAACAGCTATCGCGACCCCGACGTCGGCCCGCCGCCGGCACCCGCTGCGAGCCACGGCCCGCTCGTGCAGATTTCTACGCCTCAGGCATAACCAATGTCCGGTCGTGAAGCTTCCAACCTGCATCCGAACTCGACCGCCGCGAAAGCCGCGTCCGAAGAGGATGAGAAGTTAGGCGTCGAGCACGAGAACCTGGAAGGCTGGATTCCGGCGCTCGCCACCGAAGACGAGGTCCGTGTGGCGCTCGAGAAAGCCTTCGACTATCGCGGCGACCTCGTCATCACGCTCAAGGACGGGACCAAGATCGAGGGCTACGTCTTCGACCGCCGCGCCGATTCGCCCGCGCTGGCCGACTGCATCGCCCGCGTCATTCCGAAGAACGAGCGCGCCAAGGTGAACGTCCGTTACAGCGACATCGCCGCCCTCGCCTTCGGCAAAGACACCGCCGCCGGCAAGAGCTTCGAAGCCTGGGTGAAGAAGTACAAAGAGAAAAAGGCAGCCGGCGAGAAGAACATCGGGCTGCACCCCGAGCCGCTGGATTGAACGTCATCCTGAGCCGAGTGCGCGATGCGCTCCGCGCGACGCGCACGCAGTCGAAGGACCCCTACTTCGCCACTGCAGTCCCGCGTAAGCCTTACAATCGCCGAAACGCGCAACGTGAAACGGGAAACTTGAAACGAGTTTTCATCACCGGTGCCACCGGCTTCGTGGGAAGCCACGTCGCGCAGGCCCTGGCCGCGCAAGGCGCCGAACTGCGCCTGCTCGTCCGCTCGTCCTCACGCACGCAGAACATCGAAGGCCTGAACGCCGAGCGCGTCATCGGCGACCTCACCGATCCCAAAACCTACGCGAGCGCGCTCGCCGGATGCGACGCCGTTTTCCACGTGGCCGCCGACTATCGTCTGTGGGTGCGCGATCCCGAAGCCATGTACCTGGCCAACGTGGAAGGCACGCGCCGCCTGATCGAGGCTGCACTGGTCGCCGGTGTGGGCCGCATCGTCTATACGTCAAGCGTCGCCACCATGGGTTTCGGCTCCGACGGCCGCATCGCCGACGAAGACTCGCCGGTTTCGGTGGCCGACATGGTGGGCCACTACAAGCGCTCCAAGTTCCTCGCCGAACAGGTCGCGCTCGAAGCGGGACGCAGCGGCGCAAACGTCGTCATCGTCAACCCGACCACGCCCATCGGCGAGCAGGACATCAAACCCACGCCCACCGGCCGCATCATCGTGGACTTCCTCAAGCGCAAGTTTCCCGCCTACGTGGACACCGGGCTGAACCTGGTGGACGTGGCCGACGTCGCCCGCGGACACCTCGCCGCCTGCGAGCGGGCCAGGCCCGGCGAACGCTACATCCTGGGAGGCGAAAACCTTACGTTGAAGCAGCTCCTCGACCGGCTCGCCGCCATCACCGGCCTGCCTTCGCCCAAGGTGCGCGTGCCGCATGGGGTTGCCATGGCCTTCGCGACGTTCGACGAGACCTTCACCGGCCGCATCCGCAAGCGCGAACCGCGCGCCACGCGCGAAGCCGTGCGCATGGGCCGCAAGAAGATGTGGGCGTCATCGGCCAAGGCGGAAAGGGAGCTGGAATGGAAGGCCGGCCCGATCGACGACGCCCTGCGCCGCGCCATCGCCTGGTTCCGGGAGCACGGCTATGCCTAGGGTCTCCATCGTGACGGCCATGCCCACCGAAATCTGGCCGCTCATCCGCGGATGGGAGCAGCGTGAGTTCGAGCATGCCGGGCGCCGGTACGAGTTCTACGAGCACGGCGACGAGGTTGCGCTCTGCGGCGGCATCGGCTACGAAGCGGGGCAGCGCGCCGCCGAAGCCACCATCGCCTACGCGCGTCCCGACCTGATCATCGCTGCCGGCCTCGCCGGCGGGCTCAAGCCTGAGTGGACGCTCGGCAAGACGCTCACCCCCGCCATCATTATCGAAGAAGCTACCGGCCAGCGTTATGCCACGCTGCGCGGCGCCGGGACCGTGGTCAGCTCGCGCGTGATCGCCGGCGTCGAACTCAAGCGCGAACTCGCCGCGCGTTTCTCGGCCGACATCGTGGACATGGAGGGCGCAGCCATCGCCTCGGTCGCCGCGAAGCACGGCATCCCCCTGCTGGCTGCAAAGGCGGTGTCCGATGCGCTCGACTTTCCGCTGCCGCCGCTCCAGCCTTTCGTGGACCAAGACGGCCGCTTCCAGGCCGCCCGCTTCACCCTCCACGCCGCCGTGCGCCCGGCGTGGTGGCCGCTCATCTGGAAACTCAAGCGCCACAGCGCCGCCGCCGCCGAGGCCCTCGCCGAGCTGCTCACCACGATGATTCGCGACACCCACGCCGGCCCGCGCAGCAGCTACAATTCTGTATCGGCGCAAAGCAGCTGATGGCCACCATCACCCAACCCGGAGCGGGCGCCGCCTCGCGCGCCATCCCGGCCACCATGACCGCCGCCGTCTATCGCGGCGTCAATGACGTGCGCATCGAGACCGTTCCCGTTCCCGAGATCGGCCGCGGCGAGGTGCTCATCCGCGTGCACACCTGCGGCATCTGCGGCACGGACCTGAAGAAGATCTCGACCGGCTCGCACTCGGCCCCGCGCATCTTTGGTCACGAAACCGCTGGAACCATTGCCGCTGTAGGGGAAGGTGTCACGGCCTTTCGGCCGGGCGATCGCGTGATGGTCTTCCACCACATCCCCTGCGGGCGCTGCTACTACTGCTCCAAGAAAGTTTTCGCCCAGTGCCCCACGTACAAGAAGGTCGGCGTCACCGCCGGCTTTGAGCCCTCGGGCGGCGGCTTCGCCGAATACGTGCGCGTCCTGCCCTGGATTGTGGGAGATGTCGGCGAGCGCATGCCACAGCGTGGCGTGGTGCGCATCCCTGACGGCGTCAGCTTCGAGCAGGCATCGTTCGTGGAGCCGGTCAATACCTGCCTGAAGGCAATCGAACAGCTGCAACTTCAGCGTGGTGAGAGCGTTCTGGTCATGGGACAAGGCCCCATTGGCCTGCTGCTGGCCCTGCTGGCGCGGCGGGCCGGAGGCGAGGTAATCACTTCCGATTTGTTCGTCCCAAGGCTTAAAATAGCTGCATCGCTGGGCATTCAGGCGACCATCGACGCCTCGGGCGCCAACGTGGTCGACCGCGTGAGGGAACTGACTGGCGGACGCGGCGCCGACGCGGTCTTGCTCGCCGTCGCCGGTAACAGCTTGATTCCGGTTGCCTTGGACGCGGCGCGTCCGGGCGGGCGGGTGATGCTGTTTGCCCAGACGGTGCGCAGCGAAGCGCGTTTCGATCCGGCTGCCGTTTGCGTGGACGAGAAGACGCTGCTGGGCTCCTATAGCGCGTCGGTGGACTTGCAGGAAGAGTCGGCCCGCCTGGTCTTCAGCGGCGAACTCGACCTGGAGCGGCTGATTACCCACCGCTTCCCGCTGGCGCAGGCGGTACAGGCCCTGGAGTTGGCTGCGCATCCGCGGCCGGACTCGATGAAGGTAGTCATCCAGCCTTCCTTGAGTGTCGTACCGTAATTGAAAGGCACTTATTTTGAACGGCAAGAAGATGACCGCAGCCGTCCTCTACGGTAAAGAGGACGTAAAGATTGAGCGCGTCCCCATTCCTCGCGTCGAAGACGGCGAGGTCCTGGTCAAAGTCGAAGTTGCCCTCACCTGCGGCACCGACCTGAAGGTCTACCAGCGCGGCTACCACGCGCGCATGATCGTTCCTCCCGCGCTGTTCGGGCACGAGCTGGCCGGCGTGGTTGCGGAAACCGGCCATGGGGTCACTAACTTCCGCCGCGGCGAGCGCGTGGTCGCGCTCAACTCGGCTCCGTGCGGCATGTGCTTCTACTGCGCGCGCCACCAGGAAAACCTCTGCGAAGACCTGCTGTTCAACAACGGCGCCTACGCCGAGTTCATCAAGATTCCGCGCCGCATCGTCGAGAAGAACATGCTGGTGATTCCTCCGCAGATGTCCATGGAGGAAGCGCCCATCGTCGAGCCGCTGGCCTGCGTCGTCCGCGGCCTGGAAGAAACGCACGCCCAGATCGGCGACACCGTCGCGGTGATCGGCGCCGGACCGGTCGGACTGATGTTTGTCCAGGTCGCCCGGCTTGCCGGCTGCAACGTGGTGGCGGTCGTGAAGCACGACGAGCAGGTCAGCGCCGCCAAGCGCATGGGCGCGCACGACGTCGTGCAGATCACCAAGATCGAAGACCCCATTGCCGCCGTGCGCTCGCTCACGCCCGAGCGCCGCGGCGCCGACGTCGTCATCGAAGCCATCGGCCGCCCGCAAGGCTGGGAGATGGCCGTGGACATGGTCCGCAAGGGCGGCACGGTGAACTTCTTCGGCGGATGCGCCAGCGGCACCAAGGTCAATCTCGACACCAACCGCCTGCACTACTCCGAGATCACGCTGAAAGCAACGTTCCACCACACGCCCGCCACCGTGCGCCGCGCCTTCGCGCTGCTGGCGGAGAAGAAAATTCGCAGCAACGATTACATCACCGGCGAGGCGCCGCTCTCGCGCCTGCAACAGGTGTTGCAGGCCATGCTCAAGCGCACCGGCGAAATCAAGACCGCCATCATCCCGGGCCACTGAGTGGGAGCAGTGGCGATACGCATGAGGCAGCCCCCGCCATTGCAGCTCGCCGCCGCGTATTCGGTGTGCCGAGGCATCACCCGCAGCAACGCGCGGAATTTCTATTGGGCCTTTCTCGTGCTCCCGTCGGAGAAGCGCGACGCGCTGGCCGCCGTCTATGCCTTCATGCGGCACTCCGACGACATCGCCGACGACACCACGCTGCCGCCGCAGGAAAAAGCCGCGCGCCTCGAGGCCTGGCGCGCCGAGTTGCATCGCGTCCTCGACGGCGGAGCCACCGATGATCCGGTGCTGTTCGCGCTCGCCGACGCCCAGCGCCGCTTCGAAATCCCCATCCAGCGCCTCGACGAGCTCATCACCGGCACCGCGATGGATGTGTCCGGGTCCGTGGGCGCCCCACCCAACCAAGCTGTGGGCGCCCCACCCTCTTCCGGCGCGCACGTTGCGCCGGAAAGGGCGGGAAATCCGGCGGCTGGCACAACAGAACCCACGGTCCTCTACAGGAACTTCGACGAACTCCGCAATTACTGCTACCACGTGGCCTCGGTCGTCGGACTCGTCTGCATCAAGATCTTCGGATACCGCGATCCCGCCGCCGAACCGCTCGCGGAGAAAACCGGAATCGCCTTCCAGCTCACCAACATCATCCGTGACGTGAAAGAAGATGCGCTGATGGGCCGCATCTACATCCCGGCCGACGACCTGGCGCGCTTCCAGCGCACGGCCGCGGAACTGGCGCCGGCGGCGCCGGGCAACGGCTTCGATGCGTCGCGCTTCCGCGGCGTGCTCGAACTGGAGACCTTCCGCGCGCGCGATCACTACCAGGCCGCGCAGAAGCTCCTGCCCCTCATCGACGAAGACTCCCGGCCCGCCCTCTGGGTGCTGGTGGAGATCTATCGCCGCCTGCTGGAGAAGATCGTGGCCCGCAACTACGACGTCTTCACCGATCGCATCCGGCTCTCCGCGCGAGAAAAAGGCCTGCTGCTGCTGCGCGGCCTCTGGCTGCGGCTCACGCGCTGGGCGATCACGCCGGCGCCGCGACCCTCGGCATGACCGCGGCGCTGAATGAACTGCTGCGCGGGACCTCGCGTTCGTTCTACCTGACCTTGCGCGTGCTGCCCGCCGCCGTGCGTCCCCAGATCAGCCTCGCGTACCTGCTCGCCCGCACCGCCGACACCATCGCCGACACCGACGCTCTGCCCCTCGACCAGCGCCTGGCCGCCTTGCGCGAGTTTCGCGAAGCGATCCTGGATTCCGCGCCGCCTCACAGCTTCGACAGCTTTGCCGCCCAGCAAGCCTCGCAAGCAGAGAAGACCCTGCTGCAACGTCCGCCCGAAGCGCTCGCCGCGCTTTCCCGCCTTTCACAGCCGGACCAGCAACTCATTCGCGAAGTCCTTTCCACCATCATCAGCGGTCAGGAACTCGACTTGCTGCGCTTCGGCGCAAACAAAGGGGGCGCCGGCGCCGCTCTCGACACCGACGCCGAGCTTGACGACTACACCTACCGCGTCGCCGGCTGCGTGGGCGAGTTCTGGACCAGGCTTTGCCGCGCGCACCTGTTTCCCCGCGCGCCGCTCAATGACGAACAGCTCATTGCCGACGGCGTCCGCTTCGGGAAGGGCCTGCAACTTGTGAATGTACTGCGCGACCTGCCCGCCGACCTCGCGAATGGCCGGTGTTATCTGCCGCGCGAATCTCTTCGCGCCGCTGGTCTGGAGCCCGCGACCCTGCTCGCGCCGGAGAACGAAGCGAAGTTTGTGCCGCTCTACCGCGGCCATCTCGACATCGCCGAACAGCACCTCAGCGCCGGCTGGCGCTACACCACCACGCTGCCCTACGGCCAATTCCGCGTCCGCCTGGCCTGCGCCTGGCCCATCTTGATAGGACTGAAGACCATTCAGAAGCTGCGCGCCTCGAGCGTTGCGCAGATCAGGGAACGCGTGAAGATCTCACGCGGCGAAGTGCGGGCGATTGTTGCCAGGTCGCTGCTTGCGGCGCCATTTCCTCTGCTGTGGCGGCGCCTTGCGTAGAAACAGATCACACGCTCCCTGCGTATCATCCTGGGCGAACGGGGGCGTTGGGCCGGCTGAACGCGGCCATCCTCGCCGTCTCCCCGCCAGTTCCAGCCTTACTGTGAACCGAGAACTGAGAACTACCGCGCCAGCAGCGCCACCCCGCCCGCCACGAACGCCGCCGCCATCCACCGCCGGCCGTCCACGCGCTCGTGCAGAAAAATGCGGGCGGCCACCGCGTTGGTGACGAACGTCAGCGACGCCGAGGCCGGCACCACCAGCGACACGTCGCCCCACGACAGCGCCAGCAACAGGCTGAAGTATCCGATGGCGAGGAACCCCACGCCCATCCAGAAGCGCGCGTTGCTCACGACCGCGCGCGCCGCGCCGAGCACGCCGCGTGCCCGCGTGATCTCGCCCATGTCGCCCACCTGCTGCATCGCGCCGGCGATCAGGATTTCGCCCGCCGTCGAAGAGAGCACGATGGCGGCGATTCCGCCCCACGTATACGCGTCACGGACGTCCATGCAGCTCCTCGCCCGCGGCGATGCGCGCCCGCTCGTGCTTGGTGGTGTAGGAAGGTCCTCCGGCAACGAAGCCCACCCCGGCGGTGATCAGCAAAATCCCCGCCCAGCGCGTCACGGTCACCGTTTCACCGAGGAAGAAGACCGAGAGCAGCGCCACGACAACGTAGCCGAACGACGTTGCCGGCAGGACGAACGTCAGGTCGGCCCAGGAAAGCGCGGAAGTGTATCCGGAGAGAAAGCCGATGAGCAGCAGCGTGCCGCCGGCCACCCAGGGGTTGAGCAGAGCGCCCAGCGCGCTGCCCAGGTTGTGGAGGGAGATCGCGCCAACGTCCTTCATGCCGCGCGAAAGCATCGTGTCGCCGACCGCGCCCAGCAGGACGATGGTGGCCAGCAGCAGGTATCGGCGGAGCGTCACACGATCTCGAACGCGTTCACCGGCTCGGCCGCGTCGCCCGCGCCCGCCGCCGGACGCCGCTCATTCGGAGGCGCCATTCCGCCCGCCTTCTGCTCCTTCACGTAGCGGTTGCGCTGCGCGCGCAGCTTCATGAACGACTTGGCTTCCTTGTACAGCCGCTTCCGCTCGCCGTTGTTGAACACCGCCTTGCGCACGATGCGGAAGATCGCCTTCGGGCGGAAGTAATACTCGTCGTAGAAGCGGTGCACCGCCTCCAGCGCTTCTTCGCGCGGCAGCGCGGGGTATTCGATCTGCGCCAGCTGGTGCCCGCCCTCATCCACCATCTGCTGCTCGTTGGTGATGAAGCCGTTCGCCTTGGCGAAGTCGTAGAGTTCAGTGCCGGGATAGGCGTGCGCGAGGGAGACCTGGATGGTCTCGACGTCGAGTTCTTTGGCAAAGTCAATCGTGCGGCGGATGGTTTCGCGCGTCTCGCCCGGCAACCCGATGATGAAGTCGCCATGCACCACCAGGTCCAGCTTCTTGCAGTCGCGCGTGAAGTCGCGCGCCCGCTCCACCGTGGCGCCCTTCTTGATGTTCTTCAGGATCTGCTGGTCGCCCGATTCATATCCCACGATCAGCAGCCGGCAGCCGGCTTCGCGCTGCGCCTTCAGCGTTTCGTAGTCGGTGGTCACGCGCGAAGTGCACGACCAGGTCAGGCCGAGCGGCTTCAGCTTCGAGCACAGCTCGATGGTGCGCGCCTTCTGGATGTTGAACGTGTCGTCGTCAAAGAAGTATTCCTTCACCCACGGCCAGTATTCCTTCGCCTTGGCCATCTCGGCCGCAACCTTGTCGGCCGAGCGCTTGCGCCACGGATGTCCGCTCAGCGTCTGCGGCCACAGGCAAAACGTGCACTGCGCCGGGCAGCCGCGCGTGGTGTACAACGACACGAACGGATGCAGCAGGAAGGGCACGTTGTACCGCTTGACGTCGAGATCGCGGTGATAGACATCGGTCACGTCCGGCAGCGCATCCAGGTTCTCCACCGACGGACGGTCCGGGTTGTGGACCACCTGGTTACCGTTGCGGTATGAAATTCCGGCGATGCTTTCCAGCGGCTTGCCCTGGGCGAACTCCACCGTCGAGTAGTCGAACTCGCGCCGGCACACAAAGTCGATCGCCGGACAATCCTTCAGCGCCTTGGCTGGCAGGGTGGTCACGTGCGGGCCCACGAAGGCGATCTTCAGCGCCGGATTCACCTGCTTCATTGCCTCGGCCAGCCTGCAATCGCCCTTGAAGCCGGGGGTGGACGTGAACAGCACCAGGAACTCGTAATCCTTTGCCAGATCAATGGTTTGCTGCACCGAGACGTGGTGCGGAGGAGCGTCCAGCAGGCGCGATCCCTCCAGCATTCCTGCCGGGTACGCCAGCCATACCGGATACCAGTACGACTCAATTTCTCGAGTAGCAGGCCAGCGCGAACTCGCGCCGCCGTCGAAGTTCTCAAACGAAGGTGGGTTGAGAAAAAGGGTTTTCAGTGGCATCGCGTTAAAGTCCGATTATCCTAACACTTCCGGGCTAAAACACGATAGTGTAATGGACTCGGTATGAACCAGCGAGTCAACAGCAGCCAGTGGTAAATCCCTGCATCGGGCAGCCTGAAATCCACCATCGTTGGGACGGCAGTAGCTCCCTCCTCGCGCGAGCAGCCACTCGCAACATTCGCGCCGCCCTCGGCTCGACTCATTCTTCTGGATGGCGGCCGGAGGCCCCCTCCCGCCCTGTCGCCGTACGATATCGGTCTTTCGCCGGATTCCTCCGCGCCCTCTGCGTTGAAGATGTCGGACCTACTTCATTGCCCACTTTGCCAGCTCGCCCGTGGCCTTCAGCAGCTGGAGCTGCGCTTTCTCGAGTTGGAAGGTCACATCGAGGAGAACGTTGTACTTTTCGTTTTCGTTGAGCACCGCCTCCTGCTGCTGGCGCAAGTTGGCCGCTCCCGCTTGCACCTGGACCAGCATGGCTTCGCCCTGCCCGCGCGCCAGCTCGTACTCCAGCTTGGCCACGTCGCGCGCGGCTGCCAGCTGGCGCACGGCGCCTTGCAGGTTCAGCGTCTCCTCCGAGACCTGCTGCCGCACGCCCTCGGCTTCCTTGCGCGCCTTCAGCGCCTCAGCCGACGCGCCTTCCGCCCTCGCCTTCAGCGGCGCGCTCAGCAGCGGGAAGCGTATGAGCACGCCGAAGGTCACGTTGTTGCGCTGGAATTTCTGGAAGAATTCGTCATAGTGGTTGTAGCGCGAAAACAGCCCGTACTGGCCCACGAGGTCAATGGACGGATACCAGTATTTGCCTTCGCCGCGCGCGCGGATCTCCTTCGCCTGCGCTTGCTGGTCCGCCGCCTTCAGGGCGGCGCTGTTTTCCAGCGCCTTGCCGACAAGATCGGTTTCAGCCGGCATCGGCAGATCGGGCACCGACTCGGTCACCGTCTCCAGCTCTCCCGCGGGGATTCCGGTCAGCGACGCCAGCCGCGAGCGCAGCACGTCCGCGGCGGTGTGCAACTCGGCCAGCCGCATGCGCACGCGCGCCACCGTGAGCTTTGCCTTGGTGAGCTCCATGGCGTTGTCCACGCCCGCGTCCACACGCTGTAACACGATCTGCTGCTGCTTGTCCGCCGCCTGCTGCTGCTGTTCCATGAGGGCCAGTTGCGAGGCCAGCGTGTCCAGTTGCGTGTACGCGACCGCCGTGTCGAGGATCACCTGGTCGCGCTTGTCGCCGGTCGAGGTGCTGCTCGCCATCCAATCCAGCTTGGCCGCGCGGATGAACTCCCGCTGCTGCGCGTTCAGCAGCAACGACTGCGTGTTCACGTTGAACACCGAGGGTGCCGATCCCTCCAGGCTCAGCGGAAACCCCGCCGAATAGGCGATCCCCGAGCCGAACGTCACCTGGGGGATGTACTGATTGCGCGCCTCCATGTACGCCTGCCGCGCGCGCAACTGGTCGGCCGCGGCGATCGCCATCGTGCCGCTGCGCTTCACCGCCAGCTCAATCGCCTGGCGAAAATCCAGCCGTGCCGCGGAGGCGCCGGCGCACAGTGCCAGGACAAACATCGTCAGAAGAGAACACTTCAGCAGGGAAGAATGCTTCATCGCGCGACCTCGGAATAGCATTTGTCAGCAATACATTGTCGGCTGCCGCCCGAAAAAATCACAGGTTGCCGCTCACATTGGAACGCCGCGGCGCCCCGCTCTTTGCGGGCCGCGGCCTTGAACTGTGAACTGTAAACTGTGAACTGGTTTCTGAGAACTGAGGACCGGGAACCTGGAACTTCGGCTATGGCGCCAGGCGCCTGAGCGCATCCTGCGCCGGGCCGAAGTCGCGCGCCAGCGAGAGTGCCGCGCGATACTCCACCGCCGCTGCCTGGCGGTCGCCCATCTTTTCCAGGATCGAGCCCAGCAGGTAGTGCGCCTGGTAGGTTGGCGCCTGCTCCACTTTGTCGTTCGAGCTGAGGTACTTGCGCAGGAACTGCGCCGCGACAGGGAAGTTGCGCCCCGCCTTGAACAGCAGCTCGGCGCCTTCGTAGAACACGTCGTCATGCGAGCGGTTGGCCGCCACCGCCTTATTGATCGCCGACTCCATCTCCGCGAACCGCTTCGTGCGCCGGTAGAACGACGCCAGGTTCAGCCAGTAGCCGGCCTTGTTGTTGCTTGCCGCGATCGCCGCCTTGTACTCCAGCTCGGCTTCGTCAGGCCGCGAATCCTTTTCGGCGATGCGCGCCCGGATCCAGTGCGACGTCGCCGGATCGACACTGGCCAGCTTCTGCGCCTGCGCTTCGGCCTTGTCTTTTCCGCCGCCCAGGAACGACGGCGCCTCGATGAAAAACTCCGCCAGGTCCGACTGCGCGTCGAGGTCGTTCGATTGCAGCTCCACCGCCTTCTCGAACTCGGCGCGCGTCTTTTTCGCCAGCCCGATCGCGGTGAAGAAGATCGAGTGCTCCGCTTTCTCGCCGTACTCCCGGCCCAGCCACAGGTGGAAGCGCGCGTTGCCAGGTTCCAGGCTCACGGCTTTCTCGCCGGCGTTCACCGCGTCGCCCCAACGCTCCATGCCGAAGTAGGCGCGCGAGAGCAAATGCCATGCCCCCGCGTCGCGCGGCTCCTGCTTCACCCGCTCCTTCAGCAGAGCTAAGGCTTCATCGGCCCTTCCCTCGGCCAGCAGCGCTTCAGGACCGTCGGCCAGCATCGGCGCCGAGAAAAGTAAAAGCAGCAGGAGAGAGACCACCACGCGGCGCATCACGGCTGCACCACCCGCACCGGAGCGTTCTCCACCAGCGGACGGTTGTTTACCGTGCCCAGCGCCACCACCGCGCCGGGTTCCAGTCCTTTGGTTATTTCAATGCGCGTCAAATTGCTCAATCCCGTCTGCACCTCGCGGCGCTTCAGCGCGCCGTCGTTCACCACGTAGACGAACCGCCTGCCGTCATCCTGGTGGACGGCCTCGCGCGGCACCGAGAGCGCGTCGTTGTTCTGCGCGGTCATCACCACCACGCCCACGTTGACGTTGGGCAGCAGGCGCAGGTCCTGATTATTGACCTCCACCATCACTTCGCCAACGGTTCGTGTGCCGCGCAACGTTACCGTCGTGGGGACGGTAGTTACCCTGCCGGTCCATGACCGCCCGGGCAGCGCGTCCCACGTGACGTGCACTTCCTGTCCGCGCGTCAGGCGGCCGATATCAGGCTCGTCGACGAACGCCCGCACATTCACCGTGTGCAAGTCGGCCACCTGCACCAGCAGGTCGCCGGTATTGACAAACACTCCCGGCCGCACCGGCAGCGAATACACCAGCGCGCGCCGCGGCGCCCGCACATGGGAGTCCTTCAGCAGGTCCTGTGCTGCCTGGTAAGCCGCCTGCGCTTCGGCCACGCGCGCTTCAGTGCGCGCCACTTCCTCGCTGGAGAAGCGCCTGGTCTGCCGCTGCTCCTGGAGCCGCGCCTGGGCCTGCGCCTGCTCCAGCCGCACCTGCGCCGCCTGAACTTCCGCGGCGGAAGCCGCGCCCGTCTTTTGCAGGTTCTGCATCGCGGTCAGGTTGCGCTGCGCCGCGTCCAGCTCCGCGCGCGCCTTGCTGGACTCGGCCTGCGACGTCAGGATCTCCTCCTGCGTCCCGCCCTTCTGCACCGCGAGCAAGTCCGCCTGCGCCGACTTCAACTGCGCCAGCGCGCGTGCCGCCTGGGCCTGCGCGTCGGCGGCGTCAAGTTCGAGCAGAAGTTGTCCCGGGACCACCCAGTCGCCTTCGTGCACCAGCACGCGCTTCACCGTGGTGGGCGCCGGCGCGTGCGCTTCGAAGTTCTCCACCGGCTCGATCTTGCCGTTGGTGGAAATGGTGCTCGCAATCGGCCCGCGCTCCGCCTTGGCCGCCCGCACGGGCAGCTCGCTCCGCTTGAACGGATTGAACGACGCCAGCAGCACCACCGCGATCACCGCGGCCGCGATGATCATCAGCCGATGCCGCTGCCAGAACGGAGCTTTGTTGTTCTCTGCCATCCTTGGAATCAAGCCCGGAAAAAGGCCGCCGCTCGTCCGCCGCGTTCCGGCCGAACCGGAACCGTGCCCAGGCTCCCGCCGCGGAGCTGAAGGTGCTGTAACGGTGCTGGGTGATTCTATCAAGCTATCCCTCACATCTTGCGCGGGTAACCCACTGATTACGTGCGCACACCGCCGCCCGGATTGGCCGCCCGGGCCGCCTGCACTGCTGCAAAAGAGCGTCCCCCCTTAGATGCCTCTCGTCTTGGCACGTCGCACACATTCCCCGCAAACCCGCGCGCCGACTTCCGCCATCGTACCTTGCGTTCCCTGCAAGACGGGCCCGCGAATGACCATCCGACAATTCGGCCGCGCTCTGCGCGCCGCCTATGCCGGCGTCAACAACAGCCACACCACTCTGATGGCGGCGGGCCTGGCCTACTACTTTTTGCTCTCTCTGTTCCCGCTGCTGGTCGTGCTGGCCAGCGTAGCGCCGTTCCTTCCCGTGCCCGATCTCTGGGACCGCGCTCTCTGGACGATGTCGCGCGTCGTCCCAGCCGACGCCATGGGCGTGGTCCGCCGCGTGCTCGATGACGTGCTCCGCAGCGGACACCCGCGCCTGCTCTCCGTCGGTTTGCTGGGCACGTTCTGGGCCGCCTCGGGCGGCTTCTCCTCCATGATCGAGGCCCTCAACGTTGCTTACGACGTCCCCGAAACGCGCTCGTGGTTTCGCACCCATGCCCTAGCGGCGCTCCTCACTGTAGTTATTGGAACGTTTTTTGTGGTGGCTCTTGCGGCGATGATTGTTGGACCACACTTCGGCGCGTGGCTCGCCGACAAGCTCGGTCTCGACGCCGTATGGCGCTTCGCCTGGAATTACGCCCGCTGGGCCGTGGCCATCGCCTTCACCGTGCTCGGCGTCGAACTGCTCTACTACCTTGCCCCCAACGTGCGCCAGAAATTCGATTGCACGCTGCCCGGGGCGACCTTCGCCGTCGTGGTCTGGATCGGCGCGTCGTATCTGCTGGGCCTTTACATCCAGCGCTTCGCCCACTTCAACAAAACCTACGGCACGCTGGGCGCCGCCATCGCGCTGCCGGTGTGGTTCTACGTCACCAATCTCTTCATCCTCATCGGCGCGGAAGTCAACTCCGAGCTGCTCAAGGCCGCCGGCGCCGAACCTCCGCACGTGAAGACCGGGCCAGAGCCGGAAGAAGTGCCGCGCGCCGCGTAGAACCCGGCCTTTCCTTTGGACCTTCATGCATCCTTACGTAGTCCTTCGTGGGAACGCTTTGGGCTTTGTCCGCGCCTCCGCGGTCAGTCAGCCTCTCCGCTACAATAAACACCAATGCCGAAGTCTCCCCGCTACACCGACCAGCACGCCGTCGCCGGCCTCGACGCCAGGTTTCCCGAGATCGAAACCTTCGCCAACCAGTTTCCCGGATACGAGGTCCTCATCGACGATCCCGAGTTCACCTCCGTCTGTCCCAAGACCGGCCTCCCCGATTTCGGACACATCACCATCCGCTACATGCCGCGCCAGCGCTGCCTCGAGCTGAAGTCGCTGAAGGAATACCTGTTCGTGTATCGCAATCTCGGCATCTTCCAGGAGAACGCCGTCAACCGCATCCTCGAAGACGTGGTCCGCGCCGCCAGGCCGGTGTGGGCCGTCGTCAAAGGTGACTTCCGCCCGCGCGGCGGGATTTCAACCGTGGTTGAAGCCAAGTGGCCGAGGCCGAGGAAGTAATCAGATGAACTCGTTCTTCTCCGTTGCTCATCTGCTATAGTCCCCGGCAAAATGCGCCCGAGCCCGCATCCCCGACTCGCGCTGGTCATCCTTACCGCGCTCAATTTCTTCAACTACATTGACCGCTCGGTGCTCTTCGCGGTGCAGCCGCTGGTGCAGCAGGAATTCCAGCGCAGCGACCGCGACTTCGGCCTGCTGACGACCGCCTTCTTCTTCTGCTACATGATCGCCGCGCCCTTCATGGGTATGCTCGCCGACCGCTATCCGCGCCGCATGCTCATCGCCGCCGGCGCCATCGTGTGGAGCGCCGCCACGCTGCTGACAGCGGTGACGAACAACTTCACCGAACTGCTGATTCGCCACACCCTGGTCGGCATCGGCGAAGCCAGCTTCGTCACCATTGCGCCGGCTTTTCTGGCCGATCTGTTCGGGGAAGAGAAGCGGGGCAAGATCCTCAGCATTTTTTACGTCGCCATTCCGGTTGGCACCGCCGCCGGATACATGATCGGCGGCTACATGGGACACCGCTTCGGATGGCGCGCGCCCTTCTACGTCGCCGCCGCTCCCGGTTTCCTGCTCGCCGTCGCCATGTGGTTCATCGCCGAGCCCGCGCGGGGCGCGCACGACACCCTCGCAGCGACGCCTGAGCGCACACAGGTCACGCTGCTGGCCCGCAACGGCGCCTTCCTTTGCGCCACGCTCGGCATGGCCATGCTCACGTTTGCGCTCGGCGGCATCTCCGTCTGGATGCCGACGTTTCTTTCGCGCGTGCGCCACATCCCGCTCGACCGCGCCAACCTGATCTTCGGCGCCATGACCGGCATCAACGGCATCGTGGCCACGCTCATCGGCGGATACTGGGGCGACCACATGCTGCGCCGCGACCACGCCGCCTACTACCGCTTCTCCGGACTCGCCATGGGCGCCGGTGTCCCGCTCATGGCGCTGGCCATCTACGTCGCCGGACCAGTCATGTTTCCAGCGATTTTCCTGGCAGAGTTCGTGCTTTTCTTGAACAACGGCCCGCTCAACGCCGCCATCGTCAACTCGGTCTCGGCCCCCATCCGCGCCACCGCCATCGCGCTCAACGTGTTCATCATCCACCTGCTCGGCGACGCCTTTTCGCCCACCCTCATGGGATGGATCTCCGACCGCAGCTCGTTGGAGGCCGCCTTCGGCACCGCCATCGCTGCGTGCGCCCTGTCCTGCATCATCCTGTTGTATGGAATGCGCTACGCGCCGAGGATTCAGCGCTCTTGAATGCTGAGTGCTGAATGCTGAATGCTGAATGCTGAGTGCTGCTTCACCGCGGCCTCTTCTTCGCCGGCCATCGTCCATGCTCGAACCCGCCCGTCCCCTGCGGACGCGGCGCGTGCGGCTGCGCCTTCTGCTTCGGAACCAGATTGTTGGCGTAGCCGCCAGGCTCTCCGCTGAGTTGCTGTTCGAGCTTCAGCGCCATCTCGGCGCGGCCCTTGTAATTGACGATCGGGCCGTAGATCCGTATGGTGTGTCCCTCGAAGGCCTCCAGTTTTTCCGGATCTTTCAGGTCGCGGTCGAAGACGACCACGGTGAAGGGACACGTCTTGTAGTCTTCGCAGAAATCCAGGTACCAGATGTTTTTGCCGTGCTTCACGCTGTAGATCTTGCCGGTGATGCAGGCCATCTGCCCGATGCGCTTCGGGGCTTCTTCGATGGGAAAACACTCGGCCGCCGCGGCCATCGTGCACAGGGCGAGCACGGCCGCGCCTCGGGTCAGCAGGAGACTGCGGGAGAGAATGGGCAGCATGGCGGGCTAAAGTTAAACCCCGCCCGCCGGCGCGCGGAAACGCAATCATGCGTCATCCGCGCGTCCAGGCGATGCCACTATGCCGTGAAGGCCTTGATCGCCGTGGCCTCGTCGTCCTTCACGTCGAACACGGTGTACAGCTTGGTGATCTGCAGCAGGTCGTGCACCTTCTTGGTGAGGTTGAGCAACTTCAGCTCGCCGCCCTGGTTGCGTACCGTGGTGTAGGCGCTCACCAGCTCGCCAATGCCCGAGCTGTCGATGTAGGAGACGTCGCCCAGGTTGAGCAGGATCTTCTTGTCGCCCTTACCCACCAGGTCGCGAATGGTGTCGCGCAGAATCACACTGCCTTCGCCCAGGGTGATGCGGCCACTCAGGTCAACCACGGTTACGCCGTTGACCTGCCGCGTGCTGGTTTTCATCGTCACTGTGAACCCTCCTTGCTGTCCGCGGCCTTGCCGCGGTGCTTGACCAACGTAATTTCGGTGCCCGGACTCAGCGGCCGGAACCGCACTTCGTCCATGAATGCGCGTATCAGGAAAATTCCGCGTCCCGACTGCCGCAGCAGGTTCTCCGGGGCCAGCGGGTCGGGGATGTTGGTTTCGTCGAGTCCCGCCCCCTGGTCGGCGATGCTGATCACCAGCGAATCGCCGGTTGAATCGAGGCCGACCGTCACTTTCTTGCTCGGATCATAGGCGTTGCCGTGGAGAACGGCGTTCACCGCCGCCTCGCGCACCGCCATGGTGATCTTGTGCAGCTCCTCCTCGTCGAAGCCCGCGTCCGTGGCAAACTTTTCCGCGATCTGCTCCACCGTGTTCACCGCCTCCAGGGTGGAGTCCAGCGTGTACCACACGCGTTTACCGGTGGTTTTCAAAATGGGCATTCGCACCCGCCGCGCGCCGAAATCCCTGTTCGCGCCGGCCTGCCGGTGTGAATTGCGCAGTTTGCCTGCCGCCCGGGGAAATGTCAAACCCAGGGCCACCCTGCGCTTACCGTTATTTTCTCACCCATCGCTCCGCGCTTCAGACACCGCTTGGGCCTGCTGAGTTCCGCAAACCTGGAACAGGTCCCCCGCCAGCGATTACGAACCTGGCAAGCGGCTTCCTTCGCACCGCCGCGCGCGAGTATCCTGCCTTCGTGCCCAATCTTTCGCTCACCGAGCTGCTCGGCACGCCGGTTTTCGACGTCACCGGCATGGTTAGCGGACGTGTGCGCGAGGCTGCCATCGCCCCGCAGGAGGACCCGGCAAGAATTGCCCTGTTCGTCGTCCGCTCGCGCCGCCGCGACTACATCCTGCCTGCATCCGCCCTGAAGTGGGTTGACCTGCACGGCGTCCGCAGCGCCACTCGGCGGGACGACTGGACGCCGTTCAACTCGTCGGAAGGTCTGCTGCTGCTGGAGCGCGACCTGCTCGACCAGCAGATCATTGACGTGCACGGCCGCAAGGTCGTCCGCGTGAACGACGCCGAACTCGAGGAAGAAAGCTCCGACAGCGCGCCCGTGCTGAAAATGGCGACGGTTGACGTGGGCGCGCGCGGCGCCATCCGCCGCCTGCTCAAGGGACTTGTGCCTCGCGCGCTGCTGCACAGCATGCTGCAGAAGTTCCCGCCGCGCACCATCCCCTGGGAGTTCGTGGACCTCATCGAGACCGACCCCGCCCGCCGCGTGAAGCTGAAGATTTCGCACGACCGCCTGGCGCGGCTGCACCCGGCCGACATCGCCGACATCATCGAAGAGCTCGCGCCCGCCGAGCGCGAAGCGGTGCTCGAAACCCTCGACGAGCACGTCGCCGCCGACGCGCTCGAAGAAGTTGACCCCAAGCTCCAGGTTTCCATCGTCTCCGGGCTGGACTCCGAGACCGCTGCCGACATCGTGCAGGAGATGGACCCCGACGCCGCCGCCGACCTGCTCGGCGACCTGCCGCCGGAGCGCTCCGAGCAGATCCTGGAAGAGATGGAGCCCGAAGAGCGCGGCGAAGTCGAAGAGCTGCTGACCTTCGAAGAAAACACCGCCGCCGGGCGCATGACCACCGACTATCTTTCGCTCTCGCCCATCGCCACGGTCAACGACGCGATCAATCAGCTGCGTAACTACGAGGGCGGCGTCGAAAGCGTCAGCAATATTTTCCTCGTCGAATCCGACGGCAAGCTCGCCGGCGTCGTGCCCCTCTCACGCCTGCTGCTGGCCAATCTGACCACCCCGCTCGCCGAACTCAAGACCGATCCGCTCATCTCCGTACCGGCCAGCGCCAACGAAAAAGAAGTCTCCGAGACCTTCGACAAGTACAACCTGCTGTCGCTGCCCGTAGTCGACCCGCAGGGCAAGCTCGCCGGCGTCATCACCGCCGACGACGTCATCAACCTCCTCCGCCAAAAGGAATAAGTCTGGTTTGTCATCCTGGGCGGGGGCTGCGGGCCCGCTCTGCGGGATCGCGGCCGGAGTCGAAGGATCGCCACTGCGACCACGGTCGCCCCAGCGAAACTCGAAGCCCGGCGGTGCCCCGCGTTTCGCGCCGCCTTCTTTGCGGCGCTAGCGTGGGCGGGCTGAAAGCCACCACGCGCCTCACCTCTTGCGAAGCAATCTTCCCGGAAGCGCCGAACCTCCGTTAATCCTTCCCGAATTCCTCGCCTCACGTTTATTCTGCCTGCGGTCCAATGAAGATCCGCAAACAATGGAATCTCTGGCGGCTCCGCGTGCTCATGCTCTTCGCGGTGGTCGGGCCGGGCTTCATCACCGCCAACGTCGATAACGACCCCAACGGAATCTTCACCTATTCCGACGCCGGCGCGCGCTTCGGATACGGCCTTCTCTGGACGCTCATTCCGGTCACAATCGCCCTCATCATCGTGCAGGAGATGTCGGCGCGCATGGGCGCCGTCACCGGCAAGGGCCTCAGCGACCTCATCCGCGAAGAGTTCGGCTTCCGCACCACGTTTTTCCTGATGCTGGCGCTCATCCTGACCAACTACGGGAACGTGGTGGGCGAATTTGCCGGCATCGCCAGCAGTCTTGAACTGTTCGGCGTCTCCAAGTACATCAGCGTGCCAATCTGCGCCGTTGTTGTCTGGCTGATGGTGGTGAAAGGGAACTACAAGACGGTGGAAAAGGTTTTTCTCACCGCGTCGTTCTTTTATGTGGCGTACATCATCGCCGGCTTTCTCGCGCGCCCCGACTGGACCGCCGCCCTTATCGCCACGGTCAGGCCATCGGACTTCGAGCTGTTCGCCGACCGCAGTTATCTCTATTTGATGATCGCCGTCATCGGCACCACCATCGCCCCCTGGATGCAGTTTTACCTGCAGGCATCCATCGTGGAGAAAGGCGTCACCCCGCGCCAATACGGCGCCTCACGCCTCGACGTCATCTTCGGCTGCATCTTCACCGACGTCGTCGCCTGGTTCATCGTCGTGGCCTGCGCCGCCACGCTCTACGCCGCCGGACACCACCAGATCCACGACGCGGCCGACGCCGCCCAGGCCTTCCGCCCACTGGCCGGCCAGTATGCCTATATCCTCTTCGCTGCGGGATTGTTCAACGCGTCGCTGTTCGCGGCATCCATTTTGCCGCTCTCGACCGCGTATTCAGTCTGCGAAGGATTGGGGGTCGAATCCGGGCTCGACAAGCCCTTCCGCGAAGCGCCGCTCTTCTACTGGCTCTATACCATCCTGATCGTGCTCGGCGCCGGCGTTGTGCTCTTTCCCGACTTTCCACTGCTCAAGGTCGCCGTGCTCTCCCAGGTCATCAACGGGGTCCTGCTGCCCTTCGTGCTCATCTTCATGCTGCTGCTGGTGAACAAGCGGGACCTGATGGGAACGTTCGTGAACAGCCGCCTGTTCAACGCCATCGCCTGGACCACCACCATCGTGATGATCACCCTCACTGCCGCCCTTCTGCTGATGCAGTAAACAACGCGGTGATTTTCAGAAAGTCTGCCGCAGGAATTGTCATCCCGTGCGTGGCGAAGGACCTGCATTCCGCGCTGCGCCATCATTGCCGCTTGCGCCGGCCACAACCGCGCGCGCAAGAACGTGAAACGTGAAACTTGAAACGTGAAACTTGAAACTGCCTTTAAACCACTTTTCCCGCCGCGATCTCTTTGACCAGCTTGACGTCGGCCTCCAGGAAGTCGTACGACGGCAGCTCGCGCCGCGACACCCAGCGCACGTCGCGGAAGATGCGGTTGTCCACCTCACCCTCCCAGTCCTTCACCAGGAAGAAAATCAATTCCACCGTGCGCTTTCCCCGCGGATACCGGTGCCGCAGGCGCGCCACCTCCGGGCCGACGTCAGGCTGAATGCCCAGCTCCTCGTCGAGTTCGCGCACCAGCGCATGCTTGGCCGACTCTCCGTGTTCAATCTTGCCGCCGGGGAACTCCCACTTCAGCGGCATGGTCTGATACCGGGTTCGCTGGCAGATGAGCAGCTTGCCGTCGCGCACCATGAGCGCCGCGACCACTTTGATGGTCGGCGTCACGCGATTCGTATCTCGCTGGATTGGTTTCGCCCGGATTGCGGCAGGAAGAAATGCTGTGCTCTGTGTCTCGGTGACTCTGTGGCAGGTGTTCGCTCTTGCCCGTGCATGCGGTTTCATTTAATCACAAGCGCTTTCAGCCCTCGTACGCCCGATTCTGGTGCAGCAAAAATCTCCGGATGAACGCACCACGCCAGCGCGCGCAGCCCGTCCACCAGGCTCGGCCCCGGCGTGTTCAGCAGCTCGTCGCGCAGACAGAAGACGCGCCCCGTTCGAGCCGCGCTCGTTTCGTCCCAGCGGCGCTCGCGGATCACTTTTTCCAGCGGCACGCGATCGCCGGCCCCGCACCAGGCGAAGATCATCACCTCCGGATCAGCATCGCGCACCGCGTCGGCGGGCGCCTGCTTGCCCGGCTCGCCCACGAACTCGCCGCCTGCGATTTCCACCAGCTCCTTCACCCAGCGTTGCGAGTGGATCACTGGCTTGCCCCATTCCTCGCAGAAGACCCGCGGCCGTAGCACTGCCCGTCGCGCCCGCTGGCCGGCTTCCGCAATCTCCCGCCGCATTTCGGCGATCAACGCCGTGCCGCGCTCGGGAACCTGCATCGCGCCGGCAATCAGCGCGATGTCCGCAAAGACGTCGTCGAGCGAATGCGGCGCCAGCGCCAGGAACGGCACGCCGGCCTTCAGGATTTCCGCCAGCGCCTCGGCCCGATACGGCACCGACGCAATCACCAGGTCCGGCTTCGCAGCCAGAATCTCCTCCGCCGTCGCGCTCCACGAATCCTGCACGATCCGCCGCCCGCCCTCGGCCGCCTCCGGGCACACATCCCGGCAATACCGCGTACAAGCCGCCAGCCGGTCCAGCGTCCCCAGCCGCGCCAGCGTAAGCGTCACGCTCGGCTGCAACGACACAACCCGCCGCGGCCCGCTGGCGCTTTCGCGCTCAAGATTTCCTTCGCGCCCTTCGTGCACCCTTCGTTTCCTTCGTGTGAGAGCCCCTGGGTCTGGATCCGCGGTACGTTTTTTTTGCGGATTTTTCTCGAAACTGGAAACTGCTAGAAACTTCTTTTTTCAATCACTCTCGCCGTCAGCGCCAACCCGTTGCGGTCGTCGTGCAGCTTGAGCGAAAACGCGAGCACGTTCCACACCCGCCGGGCGTCCGTTTTGGGCAGGTTCGGCAGTCCGCGGAAGCTGCGATCGATGTACGTCTCGCGTGTATCGGCCACGGTCCTCACAATCTCGCGCCACTCCTCGCCCAGTTCGGGAAAACTCTCGAACATGTTCCTTCCCATGAACCACGGCCGCTTCTGGTCGAAGAGCCCGGCGAAATAATCGTTCACGTACTGCCAATTGCCGTCGCGGTCCAGGATTTCCAGCACCACGTCGTCGCCCATGGCCATGGCAATGCGCGAGTAGTAGAAATCGCGCGCGTCGACCACCACGGGACGCCCGCGCCGCTTCGCCTCGAAGTTGCGCAGCGCCATCAGCAGGTCATCCACCGAGCTGTAGCCCTTCAGCAGATGCATGTCGGCAATGCCGCCGAAGCGCCGCTCCAGCGTGGCCGACAAAATAATGATCGGCACGTGCGGACGCTCCGCGCGCAGCGACTCGGCCACCTCGGTCCCGAACTTGCCCGCGCCAAGGTGATAGTCGAGCACCGCGATGTCGATGGCGGCGAGCTTGGCGCGCGCATCGTCCACCGACGAGCTGCTCACCACCTCATACCCGTTGCGCCGCAGGATGGTGGACCGCAGCAGCAGGTTCTCCTCGCGATCGTCCAGCAGCAGCACGCGGATCGGCTTCTTCGGCGCAGGCTTCTCCGCCGGCGGCTTCGCGCCGCCCTTGCCGCCGATCAGGGTCGGCCCACGCGCTTTGGTTTCGTCAGACATCGGCAATTCGCGCTGAGCAATTGGCACTTGGCCCTCGCGCTTGGGCGCGGACCTTGACGGCCCAATGCCAATTGCTAAAGGCCAGCTGCCGGTTCACTCCGACTTCGCCGCTGCCCGCTGCCTCACCGCTTTGGCAATGTCCGGCAGCCGATTGAACGCGGCCACGCAGCGCAGCCACTGCCTGTTCTCGATCGCCGGATACCCGCTCACCGTCATCCCCGCCGGCACGTCATTTGGGATGCCGCTCTGCGCGGTTGCGATCATGCCATCGCCCAGCGTGCAGTGTCCGGCTACGCCAACTTGCCCGGCCAGGATCACGCTGTTGCCCACCCGCGTCGATCCCGCCAGGCCCACCTGCGCGCACAGCAGCGTGTTCTCGCCCACGCGCGACCCGTGCCCGACTTGCACCAGGTTATCGACCTTCGTGCCGCGTCCCACGCGCGTCTCGCCCACGCTGGCGCGGTCCACGCACGCGTTGGCCTGCACCTCAACATCATCTTCCAGCACCGCTGGACCCGACTGCGTGATCTTCAGCCAGCGCGCGCCGTCTTTGGCGTAGCCGAAACCGTCGCCGCCGACCACCGCGCCGTTCTGCAGCACCACGTTGTCGCCCAGCCGGCAGTGCTCGCGAACCACGCTGTGCGCGTGCGCGAAAAAATTCTTCCCGATGCGCGCGCCCGCGTAGATGACCACGTGCGCCAGCAGCACCGCGCCTTCGCCGATCTCCGCGTTCTCGCCCACCACCACGTACGGCCCGATGTGCCCGCCAGGGCCAATTTTCGCCGACTTTTCAACCACGGCCGTAGGATGCACGCCAGGCGCGTACTTCGGCGGCGCGTAAAACAGATCCACCGCGCGGGCAAACGCCAGGTACGGGTTCCTGATGCGCAATGTCGGTATCGCCAGGGCAGGGAAATCGTCGGCCACGATCACTGCCGCGGCGCGCGTCGTCTTTGCCGCGGCCGCATACCGCGGATTGGCCACGAACGTGAGCTGCCCCGGCCCGGCTTCTTCAATCCCGGCAACACCCGCAATTTCCGCCTGCGCGCCCGCCGGCTCCACGCGCGCACCGAGCCTGGATGCAATCTCTGTGAGCTTCATGCAGGGAAGTTTACCGTTTGCGCTTCACAGTTCACAGGTTGACTCCGATGGGGCCCGGCCCTCGGCCGGGCTTTCGATGTATCGGATACGCGAGGAGAACCGAGGACCGGGAACCGGCAAACGAGAACCGGGTCACTCGAACATCGCCACCTGCCGCTCGTCCGCCTCGGGTGGCTGCCGCTTGCGCCCCGCGGCGCCGCCGATCACGGCCAGCACGGTGAGCTGTGCCAGCGCGGTGCGCGGCACAAAAATCCGCTGCGTGTTCGATCGCGTGTCAGGAGGGTTGATCAGGAAACCGTCCGCGCCCGCCTGCGCCAGGTCGTTGGGCATCATGCCTTCCAGGATTTCGTTGTCCTTGAAGCGCAGCCGCACCCACAAGCCCGCCGTCCGCGGCCGCGTCACAAACGTCTTCCGCGAGGCCGTATCGTCCTCCCCAAACTCGCGCACGAAGTACACGCCCTTGATGTCGCGCAACTCAATGCTCACCACGTTGCCCGCGGTGTTGAGCAGCTCCACCTTGCCGTCCACCACGAAGTTCGCCGGCGCAACGAAGCCCTGCACCGCGTCGCGGTCCAGCTTGCGGACAATTACCTTTTTGTGTGTCGAAGACATTTTCCAAGCAGTACCGAGTGCCGAGTACTGGGTACCGGGTCCTTTGCGAGTGATCCCGGACGCGGCCCGCGTCGTTCGCGGGCGGGGTCGAAGGACCCCAGCACCGCTCGCGGAATTCCTGACGCTTCAGTTCACCTGCCGTGCACGATGCACAAGTTGCGGCGCAGCCGCCAGCTCAACTGGGTACTCGCCACTCGGTACTGGGTTAGTTTCGCATCTTTTTCGCCGCCAATCCGCCTGCGAATCGCCGCTGTAGCCAAAATGAGCAACCTTGTGGTAATTTGACATGTTTTGGTGTCCTCCGGTCTTTGGCGCTAAGCCATTGCCGAAGTAAGACTTACCGGGCCCTCACAACCTGGCTTCTTGCCCGGGAGGTGGATTCCCCCTCAAGCTGAATGGCTGATTACATCTACATGATGGAGACCCGCCTGTCGCCCGACCAGCAGCGGGCCGCCGCCGCAGTCCAGGAAGCGGCGCAGGCACAGGGGCTCAATGTTTATCTCACCGGGGGCGCGGTCCGCGACCTGATGACCGGGTTCCCCATCCGTGACCTCGACTTCACCGTCCAGGGCAATCCCCTCAGGCTGCAGAAGGACCTCGAAAAAGCCGGCGCCACCGTCCGCTCGGTTGACGAAGAAACGCGCACGCTCTCGCTGCTGTTTCCCACCAGCGTCCGCGCTGAAATTCAGATGGCGCGCTCGGAGCGCTACGAGAAGCCGGGCAGGCCCATCATCGCCGCCGGCACCATCATCGAAGACCTGCGCCGCCGCGACTTCACGGTCAACGCCATGGCGCTCTCGCTGAATCCCGCCTCGCGCGGCCTGCTGCTCGATCCCGCCAATGGCGTGGCCGACGTGGAGGGCAAGCTCCTCCGCATTCTGCACAACTACTCGTTCTACGAGGACCCGTCGCGCCTCATTCGCGCGGTGCGCTTCATGGCCCGCTTCCACTGGACGCTGGAGGAGCGTACCCAGGCGCGCTTCGACGCCGCCCGCGAAGGCCGCTACATCGACAACATCTCCAACCGCGCCATCGGCGCGGAAATCGAGCAGATCGCGCACGAAGACGACCCGCTGCAGATCATGCGCGCGCTGGAAAAAGAAAACTGGATGAAGGTGCTGCACCCGCGCTGGGGCACCAACAAGGTGGACACGCAGGCGCTGAACCAGCTGGCCAAACTGCGCGAGCAGTTCATCAACCTCGGCTATACGCTCGACCTCGCCCCCGCGGTGATGTACTTCCTCACCAGCAATATGAGCGGCTCCGACATCGCCGAGATGCAGCGCCTCATCCCGCACAAGGAATTCGTCGCCGCCTGGCGCAATCTGGAAGACCAGGCCAGGGAACTCTCGCATCGCCTGGCGGGCAAGGAAGCCGCCACGCCCTCCAAGGCGTGGACGCTGCTCACCCAGTCCAGGCCCGAAACCATCATCTTTTTGGAGATCACCGGCCGCCAGTCGGCGGTTCAGCAGAAGATCCGCAACTTCCTCGGCAAATGGCGCCAGGTGCGCGCCACCAAGCTGCCGTTCCCGGAAATGGCGGAGCTGCGCATCACGCCTGACCTGCCCGTCTATCCCAAGCTGATGGACGACGCGTTCCTGCTGCTGCTCGACGGCAAGCTCCGCTCGCACAACGAAATTCTGAAGTTCCTCAAGCCGCACGAGCCGCCGCCGCCGCCACCGCCGCCGCCGCCAACCAAAAAACGCGCCAAGGCTGCCGAAGCGCCCGCCGTCGCGGCAGGGGCCCCCGCGCCCGCTGCTGGAGCAAAACCTCCAGCGGTTTCAAAAAAGAAGAAGGGAAAGGCCCCCGAACCCGCTGCTCCGGCTCCGGCTGCACCCGCGCCCGAAGCCGTTCCGGCCAAAGGCGCGGCAAAAGGGAAGGCTGAAGCGAAGCCCGGCGCCGCCGCGAAGCCCGCACCACCCGCGGCCGCAAAGCCGGCCTCTGCTCCCAGGCCGGCGGCCAAACCGGCAGCCAAGCCCGCCTCCAAGCCCGCATCCAAGAAGTCTGGCAAGCCCGCCAAATCAAAACCAGCCAGGAAGGTTGCAAAGAAAAAGAAGCGCTAATCGCGCTTCTTTGTGACCTTCGTCTCCTTTGTGGGCAGCTCTTGTCTTAATCCGCGTCGTCCGCGGCAGGCCTTCGGGGGGCATGGTCCTGCTTTTTTGGGAAACGTGAAACGTGAACCGGGAAACGTGAAACCTGCGTTTCTACGCACTCGCCACGATCGCCGCGAAGGACTTCGGATCCAAACTCGCCCCGCCCACCAGCGCGCCATCGATGTGTCCTTGCTCCATCAGCGCCCGCGCGTTTTCGGGCTTCACGCTTCCGCCATACAGAATTCGCATCGCGCCGGCCGCCGCTTTGCCCATCGCTTCGGCGGCCACGGCCCGCACCACTGCATGCGCATCGTCGGCCATCTGCGGCGTCGCCGTTTTCCCCGTCCCGATCGCCCATACCGGCTCGTACGCGACTGCGATCGGGCCTGCCTCATCGCCGGAAACCTCGCGAAAGGCCAGCGAGCACTGCCGGCGCAGCACGTCTTCGGTCAGTCCGGCCTCGCGCTCCGGCCAGACCTCACCGACGCAGACAATCGGTTTCAATCCCGCCGCGAGGGCCGTCTTCAGCTTTGCGTTGACAATTTCGTCGGTCTCGCCGAAGTATTGCCGCCGCTCCGAGTGTCCAATGATCACGTACTTGCATCCCGCCGCCAGCAGCATCTGCGCCGACACCTCGCCGGTGTACGCGCCTTCTTTTTCCCAATGCAGGTTCTGCCCGCCCACGGCCACGCGCGACCCGTGCGTCTCCTCCACCACCGACGGAATGTCCACGAACGGCGGGCAGAGCACGATGTCGTTTTCCGTCTTGCCTTGGACCAGCGGCAGCAACGCGCGCACAAACTCCCGCGCCTGCGCCGGCGTCTTGTGCATCTTCCAGTTGGCCGCGATGAGTTTGTTACGCATCTTAGGAAAGGCGCTCTTAGCTATTGGCTCCTGGCTGTTGGCCAAACCAAAACCGGGTCAGCCCAGAGCCAAGAGCCAAGAGCCCAGAGCGATTTATTTGTCGCTCAACGCCGCGACTCCGGGAAGCTCCTGCCCTTCGAGAAACTCCAGCGACGCTCCACCGCCGGTTGAGATGTGCGTGATCTTGTCGGCCACGCCCGCCTGCTGCACCGCGGCCACGCTGTCGCCGCCGCCTACGATGGAGGTCGCGGCGGCATTCCCGGCCACCGCATCGGCGATTGCCACCGTGCCCTTGGCGAACGGCGGCAGCTCGAACACACCCATCGGCCCGTTCCACACGATCATCTTCGCGGTCTCGATCTCCTCCACGAACAGGTCAATCGTGCGCGGACCGATGTCGAGCGCCATCATGTCCGCCGGAATCGGCTGCCCCGGCGCGATCACCTGCGCCTTCGCATTGGCCGACGCTTCGCGCGCCGCCACGTGGTCCACCGGCAGCAGCAGCCGCATCTCGCGCTCTTCGGCGCGCCGCAGCATCTGCCTGGCGTCTTCGATCTTGTCCGGCTCGAGCAGCGACTTGCCCACTTCCTGCCCGCGTGCCTTCAGGAATGTGTACGCCATGCCGCCGCCGATCAGCAGCGCGTCCACTTTCTCGATCAGGTTCTTGATCACGCCGATCTTGTCGGAAACCTTCGCGCCGCCCAGGATAGTCACAAACGGACGCGCCGGTTCGTGCAGCGCCTTCCCGAGGTACTCCAGCTCCTTCTCCAGCAGCAGCCCGGCCGCCGCCTTCGAAACAAACCTCGTGATCCCCACCGTCGAAGCGTGCGCCCGGTGCGCCGTTCCGAAGGCGTCGTTCACGTAAATGTCGGCCAGCCTGGCCAACGCCTTGGAAAACTTCTCGTCGTTCTTCTCTTCTTCCGGATGAAAGCGCAGGTTCTCCAGCAGCAGCGACTGGCTTTTCTCCAGTTGCCGCGACATTTCCTCCGCCTCCAGCCCCACGCTATCGGGACAGAACCCAACGTTCTCGCCGCGGTCCAGTTTCTCGTCCAGCAGAATGCGCAGGCGCTCCGCCACCGGCCTGAGGCTCATCTTCGGATTCGGTTTTCCCTTGGGCCGCCCCAGGTGTGACGCCAGGACCACCCGCGCCCCGTGCCGCAGCGCGTACTCGATCGTGGGCAGCGTCTCGCGGATGCGGGTGTCGTCGGCCACCCGCCCGTCTTCGGTCAGGGGAACGTTGAAGTCCACGCGCATGAACACGCGCTTGTCGGTCAGGTCCAGATCGCGGATCGACAATTTCGCCATGGTCTCGGCTTTCATGCGCGCTTCCTGCCCTTCGTGTCTTTAGTGCGCCCTTCGCGACCTTCGTGTGAAACGCTCTTGTCTTTGCCCTTTCGCGAAACGTGAAACGCGAAACGTGAAGCGGTTTTTTTACAGCCCCTTTTTACCGAGGAAATTGATCAGGTCCCGCACGCGGCACGAGTATCCCCACTCGTTGTCGTACCAGGAGATGACCTTCACACAGTTGCCGGCGACCACCCGCGTCATCGTCGCGTCCACGATCGACGACCGCGAGTCGCCGCGAAAGTCATTCGACACCAGCTCCTGCTCCTCGTATCCCAGGATGCCCTTCATCCCACCCTCGGCGCACGCCTTCAGCGCCGCGTTCACTTCTTCCGGCGTCGTCTTCTTCTCCACGAATGCCACCAGGTCCACCACCGACACATCGGGCGTCGGCACGCGCATGGCGAAGCCGTCGAGCTTGCCCTTCAGCTCGGGGATCACCAGGTGCAGCGCCTTGGCCGCGCCGGTGCTGGTCGGGATCATGTTGATCGCCGCCGCGCGCGCGCGCCGCAGGTCCTTGTGCGGAAAGTCGAGAATCACCTGATCGTTCGTATACGAGTGGATCGTGGTCATCGTCCCGCTCTGGATCTTGAACGCGTCGTTCACCACTTTCGCGATCGGCGCCAGGCAGTTCGTGGTGCACGACGCATTCGAGATGATGTGGTGCTTCGCGGCGTCGTACGCGCCGTCGTTCACCCCCAGGACGATGGTCACGTCTTCGTTCTTCGCCGGCGCCGAGATGATGACCTTCTTCACCGGCCCGCGCAGGTGCTTCTTCGCGTCGTTCGCGTCGGTGAAGCGACCGGTCGACTCCACCACCACCTGCGCGCCCACCGACTCCCACGGCAGCTTCGCCGGATCTTTTTCGGCGAACACCTTCACCCGCCTGCCGTCCACCTCGATGTAGTCCGGCCCGGCAGTCACCTTGTGCGTCAGGTTGCCGAGGATCGAGTCGTACTTCAGCAGGTGGGCCAGCGTCTTGGGATCGGTCAGGTCGTTGACCGCCACGAAGTCCAGGTTGCCGTCGTTGATCGCCGTGCGAAAAATGTTCCGCCCGATGCGCCCGAAGCCGTTGATGCCAACTTTGATCGCCATGCGTCGTCCTTCTCCTGATGTCCGTAGAGACGTAAGCCTGCTGCTTCTCGCCGCGCGCGCACTACACGGCGCGTAAGGGTCTGGCCAAACAAACCACCGATGCTAGCACTCGGATTACGCGCAATGCAAAACCATCGCCGTCACGCCAGGCTCTCCTTTCCTGGCGCGCGATGCAGATATCGGATCCTCCGCGCCCGTGGCGCCCCGCTGCGTCCCCTGCGTTCAAGCTCCTGGTCCCCGTTTGCCGCCCACCGCCGCGCTGTGTTACAAGCGCATGCATGGGAAAATGGCCACGCCGCCGCAAGAAGCGGCGCCCGGAATCGGGCGAAGCGGCAAACACCGACCGCCAGCCGCCGCAGCAGGGGCCTCCACCTCTGGAACCGCGCTATCCCGACGAGCGCTTCGGCGCGCCGCGTCACGAGCCTGCGCCGTCCGACGACGACGCGCAGCCCGGCTTCGACGGGCCCGCCGCGCCGGAAGTGAACGGCAACGTTGATTCCGCGTTCGCATCCAACGCCGCCGCGCCCGCAGGCCGCCGCTCGCGCCGCCGTCGCGGACGCCGTGGCCGCCGCGGAGGCGCCGGCCGCGCACGCCCGCAGCAGCAGGAGCAAGCCGGGCAGGGCGCGCGCGACACTTCGTCGCGACCCGAGCAGCGCGCCGCACAGCGCCCTTCGCCTTCCGGTTCCGCTCCCACGCCCCTCCGTCCCGATTTCGCCGCCGGTTACGGTGGATCCAGCGGCGCCGGGCAAATGACCAATGACTTCGCGCCCTCCGACGCCGAACTCGACGAGCCCACCTCCGGCCCGACCACGCCCTTCGCGCCCGAGCTGACGCCCTCAGGCGCGCCGGCGCCGCCACGCGCGCCGCGCGGCGTCGTCGTGCTCGCCATCGGCCTGCCCGGTTCGGGCAAGACCACCTGGTTCAAGCGCCGCGGCGTTACACCGCTCTCCAGCGACCTGCTGCGCACGGTGCTGTTCGACAACATCACCGAGCAGCGCTTTCAGCACCTGGTCTTCAGCGTGCTCCGCGCCATGCTGCGCGCCCGCCTCATCGCCCGCATGCCGTGGAACTACGTCGACGCCACCAACCTCAACCCGCGCGAGCGCCAGCAGTGGATCGAAATGGCCCGCGGCTTCGGCTACGAAGTGCACGCGGTTTTCTTCGATGTCCCGCTCGAAGTCTGCCTGGAGCGCAACCGCCGCCGCGAGCGGGTTGTCCCCGAAGACGTCATGCAGCGCATGGCCGCCAAGCTGAAGCCGCCGACTTTTGACGAAGGCTTCAGCAAAATCACCGTCGTCCGCGTGAAACGGCCTGCCTGATAGGCTGCCGTCTCACAATTGCGGCCACTCTCCCTCGAAGTCATCCTGAGCGAAGCGTGCGATTCCGCCACGGCGGGATCGCGTGCGCAGTCGAAGGACCCCGCGACCGAAGGCGCCGTCTGGGCTGCCCGAGGGAATCTCAACCACGCTCGATTTCTCGCCGTGTCCTTCGTGCAACCTTCGTGTCCCTGGTGTGACGGCCTCTTGCTTTTCAATTCCGCAGTTCCGCAATTCGGCCCTTCGGCAGTCTGCTCCGCGCCTCCGCGTCTCCGCGGTTGGCCTTCGTTTACAATCGCCGCCGATGCCGCGCCCGAAGCCACTCGTCCTCGTCATCCTCGACGGCTGGGGATACGCCCCGCCCTCGCCCGCCAACGCCATCTCGCTCGCCCGCAAGCCGGTTTACGACAAGTTGCTCGCCGACTTCCCCAACACGCTCATCCACACCAGCGGCCATTTCGTCGGCCTCCCCGACGGGCAGATGGGCAACAGCGAAGTCGGCCATCTCAACATCGGCGCCGGCCGCATCGTTTACATGGACATCACCCGCATCGACCTGATGATCCAGTCCGGCGACTTCTTCTCCAACCCCGCGCTGCTCGCGGCGATGAAGAACGCGCGCTCCGGCGGCCGCCGCCTGCACATCTTCGGCCTGCTCTCCGATGGCGGCGTGCACTCGCACATCCACCACCTGTTCGCAATATTGAAGATGGCGCGCCAGCAGGGCGTGGATCGCGCCTTCGTCCACGCTTTCATGGACGGTCGCGACACGCTTCCCACCTCCGGCGCCGGATACATGCAGGCGCTCCAGCAGAAGATGCGCGAGTACAACGTGGGCCGCGTCGCCTCCGTCAGCGGCCGCTACTACGCCATGGACCGCGATCGCCGCTGGGAGCGCGTCGCGAAGGCGTTCAACGCCATCGTCCGTGCCGACGGCGAGGCCGCGCGCTACGTGGACCCGGTGCAGGGAATCAAGGATTCCTACAACAAAGACGTGACCGACGAGTTCATCGTGCCCTTTGTCGTCGCCGACAATCGCGGCGGGCCCGTCACCACAATTCGCGACGACGACAGTTGCATCTGCTTCAACTTCCGCGCCGACCGCGCCCGCCAGATCACCCGCGCCCTCGCCCGCGAGAGCGGACTCACCCCGCAAGCCGGACGCGAACTCCCCGGCGCCGCCGACCTCGACGCCACCATCCCGCGCGATCGCGTCCCGAAGAACCTGACCTACATCTGCATGACGCGCTATGACAAGCAGTTCACCCTGCCCTACGTCGTGCCGCCCGAGTCGCTCGACAACATCCTTGCCAACGTCATGGGCCAGCAGCGCCTCCGCAACCTGCGCGTCGCGGAAACCGAAAAGTATGCGCACGTGACGTATTTCTTCAATGGCGGTGTCGAAGAGCCGTTTCCCGGCGAAGAGCGGACCCTCGTCCCTTCGCCGAAGGTTGCGACCTACGACCTGAAGCCGGAAATGTCGGCCGAGGGAATTGCCGGCGTGGTCACGAGGGCCGTGAACGATACCGCCTTCGACGTCATCATCGTGAACTTCGCCAACGCCGACATGGTGGGCCACTCCGGCAAAATCCCGCCCACCATCAAAGCCGTGGAAACCGTGGACGCCTGCCTCGGCCGCATTCTGCAAGCCGTGCGCGCGCACGGCGGCGCGGTGCTGGTCACCGCCGACCACGGCAACGCCGAAATGATGATTGATCCCGCCACCGGCGGCCCGCACACCGCGCACACCACCAACCCCGTGCCGCTCATCATCGCGGGCAACGATGGCAAGAACTTTTCCCTCCGCCCCGACGGCGCCCTTCAGGACATCGCGCCCACCATTCTCGGCGTCCTCGGAATCCCGCAGCCCAAAGAGATGACCGGCCGCGACCTGCGGGTGAAACCGTAGGGAAGCCGTAGAGACGTAGCTTGCTACGTCTCCCGCGGCCACCACGGCCCGTGTGGACGCGGGCGACCTCGCCCCGCGCTGGTATTTCCAACGTTGTAGCGGCGCGCCCGCCCTCGCCGGCCGGCACGCCACCACGGACCGTGTGGCCCGGACGCCCTCGTCCGCGAACTTGCCATCACTGCTGCCAAGGTCAATCCCTTTACGTTGTAGCGACGGGCGCCCTCGCCCGTCGGCAAGTCACGACGAACCCTCAGGAATTGTCATCCCAAGCGCGTTCTTTGCGCGAAGGTCAATCCCTTTACGTTGTAGCGACGGGTGCCCTCGCCCGTCGGCAAGTCACGACGAACCCTCAGGAATTGTCATCCCGAGCGCGTTCCTTGCGCGAGGGATCTGCATTTGCTGTTCGCACCACAACGATCAGCGGCGTTCAGCGCTCCGCGCACACCACTCCTTTGTGTATCTTTGTGTCCTTTGCCGTTAAGCTTTGACCTTCGCATGACCGACAACCATCGCATCAACGTTCTGGCTGTGGTCTACCATCCCTTCTCCCTCTGGCGCGCGCCCGACTGGCTCAGCACGCGCCTCCGGAGCGATTTTCCGCAGGTCCACGCCACCCAGCTCCCCAGCTACCAGAACGTCGAAGACCACATCGCGTCGGCCGACGCCCTCATCGGGTGGTCGCTTCGCGCCGAGCAATTCGCGCTCGCCAAAAGACTCCGCTGGATCCACTCTCCCGCCGCTGCCGTGCACCAGCTCCTGCTCGTGCCCTCCATCGCGCAAAGCGACGTCATGATCACCAACGCCGCCACCATCCACGGCCCGGTGGTCGCCGAGCACGCTATCGCGCTCATCCTCGCCCTGGCCAAGCGCCTCCCGTGGGCCATGCGCTATCAGCAGGAAAAAAATTGGGCGCAGCAGATCATGTGGGACACCGAGCCGCGCCCGCGCGAGGTCTCCGGCGCTAACCTGCTGCTCATCGGACTGGGCAACATCGGCAGGGAAGTGGCTTCTCGCGCCGCCGCGCTCGGTATGCGCGTGGCCGCCGTGCGCGAAAATCCGGCTCGCGGCGCCGAAACTGCGCACGAGGTCCACGGCTTCGACCAGCTCGATTCGCTGCTCCCGGGCGCCGACTACGTCGTCCTCGCCGCGCCGCTCACGCCGCGCACACTGCGGTTGTTCAACGCCGATCGCCTCGCGCGCCTCCGCAAAGACGCCTACCTCGTCAACGTCGCTCGCGGCCCGCTCATCGACGCCGCCGCTCTTGCCCACGCGCTCGGCCGCAACCAATTCGCCGGCGCCGCCCTCGATACTTTCGACGAAGAGCCGCTCCCCGCTTCCTCGCCCCTCTGGACCCTGCCCAACGTCTTCATCACCCCGCACACCGCCGCCGTAACAGAGAAACTCTGGGAGCGCCATTACGCGCTCATCGCCGAAAACATGCGCCGCTTCCTCGCTGGCCGGCCGTTGCTCAACCTGGTCGACAAATCCCGCGGCTACTGACGCGCCGCACCACGCGCCCGCCGGCGCCCTCGCCCGGCACGCCACCACGGACCGTGTAACGCGGACGCCCTCGTCCGCGAGCTTGCTACCACGGCTCCCGAGTTCAATGTTGCAGCGGCCGGCGCCCTCGCCCGGCACGCCACCACGGACCGTGTGGCGCGGACGCCCTCGTCCGCGAGCTTGCTACCACGGCTCCCGAGTTCAACGTTGCGGCGGCCGGCGCTCTCGCCCGGCACGCCACATCTCATGACTTTCCGGGCTACAGAGACCTTGCTGGCGAACTGGCCCTCCCTGGAAACTCATCCTGAAGTTCAGCTCCGGAAATCCGGTGCTAGAATCCCCTGCAACGCTGTCCTCTCTGCGCGCCCGCTATTCCGTCCTGAGGTCCGCACCTTATGCCCGTTTCCGACGCAGCCACTCCTCCCTCGTTGCCCGCCAATCACACCCAACGTGTCATCGTCTTCTGGACGCTGCCCTTCCTGGCGGCCCTCGCTCTCTGGCCCGCCCTGCGGCATCTTTTGGCGACGGACTTTCTGCCGCACTGGTACTGCTACCTCGGCAACCGTCCGCTCGCGTATCTGCACATTACCGCTGACGTCGTCATCGGCCTCTCCTACGTCGCCATTTCCTTCACCCTCGGATATCTGGTGTATCGCGGCCGCCGGGAAATACCCTTCCGATGGATCTTCGTCGCCTTCGGCCTGTTCATCGTTGCCTGCGGCTTTACCCACTTCATGGAGGTGCTCACCGTCTTCAAGCCGTACTACTGGCTGAGCGGCGAGGTCAAAGTCATTACCGCGCTGGCTTCGGCATTTACCGCGGTTGCGCTGCCGCCGCTGGTTCCGCGCACGCTCTCGCTCGTTCGCGCCGAAAAACTGGCCGAGCAGCGCCGCACCGCGCTCGAGGCCACGTATGAAGACCTTCAGGAGTCCAACCGCAAGCTCGGGTACTTGCTCGGCACCAGCGAGGCCCGCTTCCGGCGCCTGGTGGACTCCAACATCATGGGCATCCTTACCGTCGAGCTGGACGGTAACATCACCGAGATCAACGATGCCGCCGTTGAAATGCTCGGCTACACGCGCGAAGAAATACTTTCCTCGGTGCGCTGGCCGCAACTGATCCCGCCCGATCGCGTGGAATCCAGCCGCATGGAATTTGTTCACCTCATCAGGGATGGTTCGCTCGCGCCCCGCGAGGGCGAACTTGTTCGCAAAGACGGCGAGCGCGTTCCGGTGCTCGCCGCCGCGCTGCTCGACGAGCCCGGCTCCGAGCGCGCCATCGCGCTCGCCCTCGATCTGCGTGAGCACAAGCGCGTGGAGCGCGAGCGCGCCGAGCTCTTGGAGCGCGAGCAGCGCGCCCGCCGCGCCGCCGAAGAGGCGGTGGAAAGCGTGCGCCGCCTCCAGACCATCACCGAGGCCGCGCTCGCACACCTGGAATTGCCCGACCTGCTGAAAGTACTGGTTTCCCGCCTGCAAGGGCTGCTCGATGGCGACACCATTGCCATTCTTCTGCGCGACGAGCACGAAGACGAGTTCGTGGTTCGCGCCGCTGTCGGCCTCGAGCAGGAGGTCGTCCAGAAAGTCAGGATTCCATGGGGACGCGGTGTGGCCGGGCGCATCGCCTCTTCACCGCGCCCGGTGGCGATCGAAGATCTCACCGCCGTCGAAGGGTTCAGCGACGTGCTTCGCAACTCCGGCGTCGTCTCCCTGCTCGGCGCGCCGCTGATCGCCGAGGGACGCGTGATCGGGGTGGTTCACGTTGGCAGCCGCCAGCCGCGGCAGTTCGCTCCCGAAGAGAGCGACCTCCTGCAGTACGCCGCCGACCGCATCGCCACCGCCATTCAGCACGCCCACCTTTACCACCAACAGGTGGTGGCCGCGCGCGAGCTCGAGCAGAAGGGCCGCGAAGTCGAACAACTCAACCTCGAGCTGGAAGAGCGCGTCCGGCTGCGCACCGCCGAATTGCAGGCCGCCGTCGCCGAGCTGGAGGCCTTCAGCTACTCGGTCTCGCACGACCTGCGCGCCCCGCTGCGCAGCATCGACGGCTTCAGCCAGATGCTGCTGGAAGACTACGGCCCCGAGCTCAACCTGCAGGCGCGCGATGACCTGCGGCGCGTGCGCAACGCCAGCAGCCGCATGGGACGCCTTATCGACGACCTGTTGCAGCTCTCCCGCGCCGAGCTCACCCGCGACCCGGTGGATCTGACCGCCCTTGCTCAATTGGTGGTTAAAGAGTTGCAGGACAATGACAATGACAGAGACATTGAAGTAAAACTTCAACCGTCCCTGACCGCCAGCGGCGATCCCCGGCTGCTGGAAGCCGCTCTCGCCAACCTGCTCGGAAATGCCTGGAAGTTCACAGCCGGGAAGCCCCAAGCCTGCATCGAATTTGGTGAGACGTCTGTCCTGGGTGAGCGCGCTTTCTTCGTTCGCGACAACGGCGCCGGGTTTAACATGGAGTACGCAGGCAAACTCTTTCAGCCTTTCCAGCGGCTGCACGCGCCCGGCGAGTTCGAAGGCACGGGTGTCGGCTTGGCGATCGTTCAGCGCATTATTGCCCGCCACGGCGGACGCGTCTGGGCCCAATCCGACCCGGGGCAGGGAGCGACCTTCTACTTCACTTTGGGGTGACGGACGGAATGCAGAGCGCTCTGCCGGCCAAGACGGTCCTGCTGGTTGAGGACAATCCCGACCACGAAGCCCTCACCTTGCGCGCCCTTCGGCGGCACGCCGCCATCCGTAACATCGTTGTCGCCCGCGACGGCGCCGAGGCGCTGGAGCGCCTGTTCGGTCCCTCGTCAGCCCAGCGCTCCTATCCCGACCTCATCCTGCTCGACCTCGGTCTTCCTAAGCTCGACGGCATTGAGGTGCTCAAGCGGCTGCGCGCCGAAGAGGCCACTCGTCTGATTCCTGTCGTGGTCCTCACCTCGTGGGACGAAACTCGCGACGTGCGCTCCAGTTACTCAAACGGCGCCAACAGCTACATCCGCAAGCCGGTCGACTACGACGAGTTCATGGAGGCGGCACGGCAGCTCGGTGTCTATTGGCTCACGTTGAATGAATCTCCCCTTTCGAGGCAGCCCTGAAATGGCCGGCAAACCCCTGCGGGTACTCCTCATTGAGGATTCCGAAGACGACGCTTTGCTGCTCAATCGCGAGCTGCGGCGCCAGGGCTACGATCCCCAGGTCCGCCGCGTCGCTCGCCGCGAGGAGATGATCGCCGCCCTCGAACAGGACTCCTGGGACATCGTCCTCAGCGACTACTACCTGCCGAACTTCGACATCGCCACGGCCCTTGAACTGCTCCGCCAGCGCCACCTCGACCTGCCGTTCATCATCGTTTCCGCAGCGGTCGGCGAGCGCAAAGCGGTGGAGGCCATGCGGTATGGCGCCCACGATTACGTGATGAAAGACGCGCTCGGACGCCTCGGCCCCGCCATCGAGCGCGAGATGAGCGACGCCGAAAATCGCCGCCAGCGCCGCCGCGCCGAACGCTACATCGGCGAGCTGAACCGCGACCTTCAGCTCCGCCTCAGCGAACTGCAAACCCTGCTCGACATCGTGCCCATCGGCATCGCCATCTCCGACGATCCGCATGCCGACCGCATCCGCATCAATCGCCGCCTCGCCGATCTGCTCGGCATTCCGCCTGACCTGAATGCTTCACCCAACGACGGCAACGCCGATCGTCCACCGCTGCGCTACCTCGTGAATGGCCGCGAGTTGCGCCCCGAAGAGCTGCCCGTGCACCGCGCTGCCCGCGAAGGCCGCCCGGTGGACCACTATGAACTCGAGGTCGTGCGCCCCGATGGGACCAGCGCCCACCTGCTCGGCTCCGCTGTGCCCCTGCATGACGACCAGGGCAGCATTCGTGGCGCCGTCGCCGCTTTCATGGACATCACCGAACGCCGCGCCACCGAGGCCGCGCTGCGCAACAGCGAAAAGCTCGCCACCGTCGGACGCCTCGCCGCCACCATCGCCCACGAGATCAACAACCCGCTCGAGGCCGTCACCAACGTGCTCTATCTGCTCGGCCGCACGCCTGATCTGCCTCCCGCTGCCGCGCAGTATGTGACCATCGCGCAGCAGGAGCTCACGCGCATCGCGTCGATCGTCAAACAGACGCTCGGCTTCTACCGCGACACGACAACCGCCGTTCCCATCCAGCTCACCGAGGTGCTCGACGGCGTGCTCGCCCTCTACGACCGCCGCATTCGCGGGCAGGGAATTCGGGTTGAGCGCCGCTACGAATCCGACGGCGATGTCTTCGCTTTTCCCGGCGAAATCCGCCAAGTGTTTTCCAATCTCATCATCAATGCCATCGAGGCCCTGCCGCTGCGCGGCCGCCTCCGGCTGCACGTCTACGAAACCGCGCATCCCGTCGATCCGCAGCGCCGCGGCGTGCGCGTGGTGATCGCCGACAACGGCCCCGGCATCGCCCCCGCCGCGCGCGCCCGCCTCTTCGAGCCCTTCTTCACCACCAAGGGCGAGAAGGGAACCGGCCTCGGACTCTGGGTTTCGCAGGGCATCATCCGCAAGCATGACGGCAACATCCGCATGCGCAGCAGCACCCGCCCCGGCGCTTCCGGCACCGTGTTCTCCATCTTCCTGCCCACCGATGCCAAGGCGAAGGGCGGAAACGCGCGTAAACCTCCGCGCCGCAGCCGCGCCTCCTAGTACCGAGCATCGAAGCCCCGCCGCGGCAGGCAGCAGGAATCCAGCCAAGGGCATCTTATCGCGTGGCAGTCCTGCGGGATCCCAATGCGCCTGAAGCTGCTTATTGTTCCCCTGGTCCTCGTCTTGTGGTCGGCCGCAACCGCGGCGCAACTGCGCCAGGTTGCGATCCTCGACCTCCCCGGCCGCCCGGGCTTCGACGCCATCGCCTTGGCCAGCGGACGCGTGGTCATCGCCCACGCCGGCGCCGGCACGGTCGACATCTTCGATCCCGCCCGCCGCCGCCTCGTCGCCCAGATCGGCAATCTCGATCATCCGCGCGGACTCGCCGTTGACGAACCCGGCCGTCGGCTCTTCATCGCCGACGCCGGCAACCGCACCATCTCCACCGTCTCCACCAACACCTGGAAAGTCGAAAACCAGTTCCCGCTCTCCAGTTCGCCCGACGCGCTGCTCTTCGCGCCCGCCGCCAACATGCTGTACGCAACCAACTGGCACGATGGCTCCGTTTCCGCCGTGGACCCGGTCACCGGCCAGGCCCGCACCGTCGCCGTCGGCGGACGCCCCGCCGACCTGCTCTTCGATCCCGCCAGCCATCGCCTCTACATCACCGTCCAGGGCCGCAACTACGTGCTGATCACCGATTCCGCGCTCAACGCGCGCGGAAAATTTCCGCTCGCCGGCTCGCTGCCCACCGGCGTCGCGCTCGACGCCGCCAACCGCAAGCTCTTCATCGCGGTCCGTTACGCGGTCGTCGTCCTCGACCTCGACAGCGGTTCCGAACTTGCCCGCGTGCCCATGCCCGCCGGCACCGACATGCTCTGGTACGACGATTCGTCGCAGTCGCTTTACACCGCTGCCAACGGCGGTATCGTCAGCGTGATCCGCCGCGACGGCGCCCGCTATTTCGTCGAGCAGGAGCTGGTCACTGAAGTCCGCGGCCACACTCTCGCCTTCGACGCCGAGCGCCAATTCATCTACGTCCCCGGCGGACGCGACGGCCGCAGCAAGCTCGTCATCCTCAGGCGCTTCGACAACCCCGCTCACTCCCGCCCGCCACAAACCGCGCTGCGCTGACGACCAGACCGTGCAGCGGCGGGCGTCCTCCCCCGCCGGCACTCCTTCGTGCCCTTTGTGTTCCGTCGTGTCATTTGTGTCTGAGCTGTTGATCCTGATCGTCGCCGACGACCAACGGCCAACGGCCAGCGACGCTTTACAATCCCGCCATGCCCCGACCCTCGGTCCTCACCCAGGCCCCATGCCGCGTTGATCTCGCCGGCGGCACGCTCGATCTCTGGCCGCTTTACCTTTTCCATCCCGGCGCAGTGACCGTGAATTTCGCCGTCACCGTGCTCACCAGCTGCCGCGTGGCGCCGCTCTCCGGCAAGCGCATCCATCTGCGCTCGCTCGACACGCGCCGCGAAGACCGCTTCCGGTCGCTCGAAGATCTCGCCTGTGCCCGCGGCTATCGCCACGCGCTGGCCGCGCACCTGGTGCGGCTTTTCGCCCCGGAAGGCGGCGTGCTCATCGAGACACGCTCCGAATCGCCCGCCGGCGCCGGCATTTCCGGCTCATCCGCGCTGATGGTCGCTACCGCTGCCGCCCTCGCCCGCTACACCGGGCGCAAATTCTCCCGCGAGCGGCTCCGTGCGCTCGCCCAGAACGTGGAAGCGCAGCTCATCCAGGTTCCGACCGGATGCCAGGACTACTATCCAGCGCTCTTCGGCGGCGTTGCCGCGCTGCACCTGGAGCCCGACGGCATTCATCGCCGGGCGCTGCCCGTTCCGCCCGAAGATCTCGACGCGCGCTTCGTCCTCGCCTACACCGGCGCGCCGCGCCAGAGCGGCATCAACAACTGGGAAGTGTTCAAGGCGCACGTGAACGGCGACCGCCGCGTTCACCGCAACTTCGAGCAAATCGCCGCCATTGCCCGCGGCATGCGCGACGCGCTCACCCGCGCCGACTGGACCGAGGCCGCGCGCCTGCTCCGCGCCGAGTGGAAGCTGCGCCGCACCAACGCCCCCGGCATCACTACGCCGCTCATCGACCGCCTCGTCTCCGCCGCCATGAAGCAGGGCGCGCGCGCCGCCAAGGCCTGCGGCGCCGGCGGCGGCGGATGCGTTGTCTTCCTCGTCGAGCCCGACGCCAAGCAGCGCGTCTCCACCGCGCTGCGCCGCCACGGCGCCAGAATTCTCGACTGCCGCGTCGCCCGCGACGGCCTAACCGTCATCAGCCCGCGCCGCTAGCTGCGCAAACTGCCGCGCTTCCTTTGTGTCCGTTGTGCCTCCTTCGTGCCCTTTGTGGTTAGCTTTTGCAGTTCATTGCGGCAAGCCCTATCCTCCACTCGAACGTGCCCTCCATCTTCTTCACCCCCGGCCAGCGCCTCCGCCCCATCTGGCGTTTCCTGCTGGCCCTGCTGGTCTTCTTCGCGGCCGAATACCTGGCGGCCGCTCTCGCCTCGTTTGTCCCCGGACGCCGTCCGCTCCTGTTCAACCTTGTATTTGAGTTTCTCGACCTCGCGCTGCTGCTCGCCGGCTTCAGCTTTCTGCTTATCATCGTGGACGGTGTCGAAGGCCCGCCGCTCTCCGCCATGGGACTCACCCTGCGCCGCCCATGGCTGCGTGAATCCTTCACCGGATTCGCGATGGGCGCGCTGCTGGTGGTCGTCGCGTTCCTCATCTTGGTCGTCATCGGCTCGGTTTCTTCGACGCTTTACAATCTCTCAGCGCGCAACTTGGTCCGCGCGGCGGCTGTTTTCGCCCTGCTGGCCTTTGGCGCTTTGAGCGAAGAAGTCGTCTTCCGTGGATACCCCTTCCAGCGCCTCATCGAAGCCGTCGGCGTTGCGCCCGCACTCGTCTTCGTGTCTCTGCTCTTCGGTGGAATGCACGCCTCCAATCCGCACGCCACCACCTGGGGCGTGCTCAACACCGCGCTCTTCGGCGTGCTCGCCTCCATCGCTTACCTGCGCACCCGCGCCCTCTGGCTGCCCTGGGGCATTCACTACGGCTGGAACCTGGCGCTGGGGCTTGTCCTCGGCCTGCCTGTCAGCGGGCTCTCGCTGTTCTCCGTTCTCGGCCGGACCACCGTCTCCGGCCCCATCTGGCTCACTGGCGGCAACTATGGGATCGAGGGTTCGGCCACTGGGACCGCCGCCATGGCGCTCGGCGTGGTCATCGTGCTTGTCTGCACGCGCCGCGCCGAGAGGGCACGATCTTCGCAATCGCCCGGCGCCGCCTCGGAACAATTGTCATCCTGAGCGAAGCCGGCGCGGCGCGGCCGGGCCCTCCGCGTCCTCTGCGGTTTAAGCCTTTGGACCCTGCGCCCGCATCCAATCATCAGCCACGCTGGGCGTATAATCACTTCGCCCCCGCCCACATGCTGTCATGACTCGCGTATTCGTGGTTATCCTGGCCTTCGCCTCTCTGCTGAGCGCCGCCGACACGCAGAACAAGCCGCCCGCGCCCATCCCCAACAGGCCTATCACCACCTCCACCCGCATGGACCTCATCCGCGGGCTCCAGTCCGAGTTTGTGTTCCTGAAAGTGCTTTTTCCGATGGGCAAAGAAGGACTCAAGCTCCGCGACGGACGCCTCTCGCCCGACGACGTTGGCATTCGCAACCTTATCGCCAACAATGGACTGGCCGGACGCCCCGGCGACCGCGGGCAGATCACCAACATCCTCATCCGTGACCGCAGCATCGTCTTTGAACTGAACGGCGGGCCCAAGAAAAAGAAAAAGTGGTATCAGCACCTCGAGGTCGGCGTAGGCGCCAACACCGTCCCGGTCGCGCCCGACAACAGCGAGATGGCGGTTGGCTCGGTCCTGACCCTTGAGTTCGACAAGTTCGTCCCCGATCTCACCGTGGAACAGGCCAAGCGACTGCTCGCGCCCGTCTTCGATTTCACTGCCAGGAGCGCGTCGCAGGTCTTCGTCGAAAGTCTGCCCCCCAAGCTCAAAGACGCTATCGCCAATCACCACGTCCTGGTCGGCATGAACCGCGAGCTGGTCAACGCCGCCCGCGGCCGTCCTGACCAGAAGGTCCGCGAGCGCGAAGCCGGCGCCGAGTACGAGGAGTGGATTTACGGACAGCCGCCGCAGGAAGTCGAATTCGTGCGCTTCACCGGCGACGAGGTCACGCAGGTGAAGACCATGAAGGTCAACGGCGAAAAAATCCTGCGCACGCAGAAGGAAATTGACGTGGCCACCGCCCTGGCGCAGCATCGCGATGCGCAAGCCACCGAAGGGCAGCCGGGAGGCGCCGCCGACCTCAGCTCCGATCCCGCGCCCGGCGACAAATCAGCGCCGGCCAAGAAGCCCACGCTGCGCCGTCAGGGCGAGGAAGCTCCGCCTGACAAGACGCCCGACACCGTCAGCACTCCTCCACCGCCGCCGCGCCCGCAGGAGCCGCAAGGGCCGCCGCCAAACCCTCCCCGGTAGAAACGTAGCTGGCTGCGTCTGCCACAACCACGGGCCTTCACTAGGTGCCGACCGGGCGCCCCCGCCCGTCGGCGCCCTACCACCGACCGTGTGGACGCGGCCGACCTCGCCCGCGCAGCTGGCGAAGCCAGCGCCAAATGAGCAGCCCGCAGCGCAAGCTGTGGGTTTACTGCGTAATTTGTCCGAGCTCGCGAAGCGAGCGGCACACTCGGCGGTCCCAGCTCCCTCGTGCTGCTTCGTGTCCGTTGTGTTTAACTTTTGATCTCAGGCGTTGCGCTAGAATTGACGTGTGAAGATCGCGCTCGGCCAGATCAATCCCACCGTCGGGGACTTCGCAGGCAACGCCGGCAAGATCATCGAGTACGCTCATCGCGCCCGCCAGGCCGGCGCAGGCCTCATTCTTTTCCCCGAACTCGCCATTTGCGGCTACCCGCCGCGCGACCTGGTCGAAAATCCTTCGTTCATCGCCAGGAACTGGGAGTCGCTGGAGCGCATCGCCCGTGAAACGGCCGGCATCGCCGTGGTCGCCGGGCTGGTCACCGCTGCCCGGGCCGAGACCGGCAAGCGCGTGATGAACTCCGCCGCGCTCACGCAAAACGGGCAGGTTGCCTTCGTGCAGCACAAGCGCCTGCTGCCCACCTACGACGTCTTCGACGAGCAGCGCAACTTCGCTCCCGCCGAATCGCAGCAGCTGTTCCCCTTCTGCGGAAACCAGATGGCGCTCACCATCTGCGAAGACGCATGGAATGACAAGCACTTCTGGAACCGCCGGCTTTACGGCGTCGACCCGGTCGAGGAGCTGATCAAGCAGGGCGGCAACTTTCTGCTCAACATCTCCGCCTCGCCCTTCCACGTGGGAAAACGCGAACTCCGCCAGAAGATGCTCGCCACCATCGCCACCAATGACAACGTTCCCGTCCTGATGGTCAATCAGGTCGGCGGCAACGACCAGCTCATCTTCGACGGCTCCAGCATGGTCCTTGACCGCGAGGGCAAGGTTATCGCGCAGGCCCGGTCCTTCGAGGAAGATCTGGTTTACTTCGACTCGGCCTCGCTCGAAGGCGACATTCATCCGCAGATCGAAGGCGTGGAGGCCAGCGCCTACGCAGCCTTGGTCATGGGCACGCGAGATTACGTTTCCAAGTGCTGCTTTCGCCGCGTGATCATCGGCCTCTCCGGCGGCATCGACTCCGCTCTCACCGCCTGCATCGCCGTTGACGCCCTCGGCCCCGACAACGTCATGGGCGTCAGCATGCCCAGCCCGTACTCCTCGCGCGGCTCGATCGATGACGCCCGTGCGCTCGCCGCCAACCTCGGCATTCGCTTCGAAGTGCTGCGCATCTCCGAAGGCTTCGACGTGATGCGCAAGACGCTGAAACCCGTTTTTGAAGGCCGCGAGGAAGACGCCACCGAGGAAAACCTGCAGTCACGCCTGCGCGGCGTTCTGCTCATGGCGCTCTCCAACAAGTTCGGCGCGCTGGTGCTCTCCACCGGCAACAAGAGCGAACTCGCCGTGGGCTACTGCACCCTTTACGGCGACATGGTCGGCGGCCTCGCCGTCATCTCCGACGTGCCCAAGACCATGGTCTATCGCCTCAGCCATTACGTGAACTCGCGCCGCCCGGTCATTCCCAAGTCCACGCTGGAAAAGCCACCCAGCGCGGAGCTGCGCCCCAACCAGAAAGACACCGATACGCTGCCCGAATACGAAGTTCTCGACACCATCCTCGAAGACTACGTGGAAGACAACAAGAGCGCCGAAGAAATTGCCTCAAGCCGCGGATACGACATCGCTCTTGTCCGCAGGGTCGTCCGCATGATTGCCGCCGCCGAGTACAAGCGCCAGCAGGCTGCCCCTGGCCTCAAGATCAGCGAGAAGGCCTTCGGCGTCGGCCGCCGCTTCCCAATCGCCGCCCGCACCGAATTTTGAGGGGTCATCCTGAGCCAATTGTGAGGGGTCATCCCGAGCGAATTGTGAGGGGTCATCCTGAGCGGAGGACGCGCTCCCGCGCGAGCGGGAGCGCGTCCGCAGTCGAAGGATCCCTACCCACAACTCAGCCGCGCAGGACAAGCCAGCGCGCTGCATAACTAGTTTTGTAGAGACGTAGCTTGCTGCGTCTCCAAGGCGAGCGATACCACCCTGCGTGCTCCAATCCCTTGCCCAGCGCCGTTGCTCCCAAAGAGCGGGAGCGCGCAACCGAACCGTTCATGTAGCGCTCACAATCAATTTCCTTGGTGCCCTTCGTGCTCCCTTCGTGGCCTTTATGGTTGGCTTTTGTTTTTTCAGTTACCCGATTACGAAATTACTCAATTTCCCGATAATTCCTCCGCCTGCGATAATCAATTCATGAAGCGCGTCCTCATTGCCCTCTTACTGGCCACCGTCACCTTTGCCCAAACCAAATCCGCTCCAAGACCCACTCCGAAACCCGCCGCGGCCGCCAACTCAGCCCTCCCGACCGAAGCCACGGTGAACTCCTTCATGCGCCAGATGTTCGGCTACGACCCGACGCTCCAGTGGGAAGTCGGTCCAATCACCATGTCCGAATACGGTCTCCCTCAAGCCGACGTGAAGGTCGCCGGCCAGCAGGGACAGCAGACGCTCCGCCTCTACATCACGCCCGACGGCAAGCACGCCGTGAACGGTGAAATGATCCCCTTCGGCGCCGATCCCTTTGCCACTGCGCGCGCGCAGCTCGCCGCGGCGAACGGCCCGGCGCGCGGTCCGGCCGACGCTCCGGTGACCATCGTGGAGTTCAGCGACCTGCAATGCCCGCACTGCAAGTCGGCGCAGCCCATCGTCGACAAGCTGCTGGCGTCGAATCCCAATGCGCGCCTGGTGTTCGAGCACTTTCCGCTCCAGGGTCACGACTGGGCGCGTGTCGCCGCTTCGTGGGCCGACTGCATCGGCCGCAGCAACAACGATGCCTTCTGGAAGTTTGTGCAGGGCGTTTACGACGCGCAGAATGAAATCACCGCCGCCAACGCCAACGAGAAATTCGCCTCCATTGCCGAGGCCGGCGGCGCCGATTCCGCCCGCGCCATGACTTGCGCCCAGACGCCGGAAACGCGCGCCCGCGTGGACGCCGCGCTCAAGCTGGGCGAGCAGGTCGGCGTCACCGGCACGCCGACGCTGTTCATCAACGGCCGCAAGATCGCCAACGTCGCCGGCGCGCCGTTCGAAACCCTCGACGCCATCACCAAGTTCGCCGCGTCAAGCAAATAGCGACGACGAAGCCGCCTTTGTGCCCTCGTGCCCCTTCGTGCCCCTTTGTGTTCAGCTTTTGCCTTTGCGTTTGACTTGCCAGCGGCCAGCGGCCGGCGACCGTTGTTATCGTCCCATCACGAACGTCGCCGAGCTCTGCGGCCGCGACGCCACGATGTGCGGCGTGATGGTGATGAGCAGCTCGCCGTAGTTTTTCGTGCGCTGGCTGCTGCTCACCGCAGGTCCCAGCATTGACGTCAGCCCCGGCAGCCCGCGAAGGCTCTTCTGGTCCGACTCGGTCAGCAACCCCGCCAGGATCGCGGTGTCGCCGTTGGGCACCGTGATCGTGCCCGTGTACTCGCGGTTGGAAATCACCGGAATGCCGTTGATGTTCTGGCCGGTGAGCGCGCGGATCTGCATCTCCAGCTTCAGCGTCACGTCACGATCGCTCTGGATGATCGGCGTCGCCTTCAGCGTCACGCCAAGGTCTTCGTAGCTGAAGCTGGGAAACGGCGCCTGGAAGCTGTTGTTCGCCAGCACCTGCGACACCGACGCGGTGTTGAAGATCGGCGAGAACGTCGCGTTCAGGATGGGGAAGCGGCTGCCCACGCGCATCGTCACGGCGGTGTTGTTGCCGGCGCGCAGCGTCAGGTGCTCGAGGTTGCTCACATTCGACTCGTTGAATGCCGCGCGTATCGTCGCCGGCGGAACGCTCACGCCGAAAAACGTGATTCCGCCGCCGAACGTGGCGATCGGGTTCTGGAAGATGGAAGCCTGCTGGTTCTGCAGCTGCGCCAGCAGCGCCTGGATGGCCTGGCTGTTGGCCTGGTTGATCGCGCCGGTGGCGAACAGCTGGTTGATCAGGTCCTGCAGGTTCGTTCCGCCGGGCAGCGCCAGACCGGTGAGATAGATGAGCTGGAACTGCAGCGGCAGATCGATCCCAATGTCCTTCAGCGTGCTGTTGCTCACCTCGTAGAACTTTGTGTCGAGCAGCACCTGCGGCGGTCCGCCAACCGCTTCCTGCATGAAGCGCGACGCGGCGTCAACCTGCGCCTGCGTGCCGCGCACGGTGACGGCAAAGTTCTGGCTCGAGATCGTGATCTTGCTCAGGTCGAAGATCACGCGCAGCACGTTGACGTAGTCGTTCAGCTCCTGCGCGCTGTTCAGCCCTTCCACGTAGAAGGTGCGCATCACCGAGCGCTCCATGGCGTTGCGCGTGCCCGCATTGTCGGGCAGCACGATGATGGCGCGCTCGGCCAGCGGCACGTAGAACGTGCGCGTCACGCGCTGCGCGGCCGCGGCAGCCGACTCGAAGTCCGCTTCATCCACGTTGAAGCGCACCGGGACCGCGGGTGTGGTGTCGTCAAACGTCACGGTCAGCCCGAAGACGCGCCCGATCTCGGTCCACAACCCGCGCGTGTCGCCGCGGAAGTGGATGCTGCGCACTCCAGCCTGCGGCTTCAGGTCGACTTCGCCCGAGTCTTCCACGCGCAGCAGCGCGGGCGGGCGCGGCGGCGCGCCTGCGTCCGACGATGCGCGTATTCGTTCGAGCACATAGCTGTTGGCGGGATCGAGCGCGAGCGCGGCCTGGAATTCCGCCATCGCCGGAATCGCGCGCTGCTCGGCCTCGTACTTGTTGCCGCGGCGGATGTGCTCCAGCACAAGCTGCTGCTTGGCCAGCTCGCGCACGGTGGCAAACTGCGCGCTGCGCGGCGCCAGTTCCGACGCGCGCCGGAATTCGGCCAGCGCCTCTTCCGTGCGCGATTCGCGCATCAGCCTGGAGCCGCGCGCAAAGGCCTCGCGCGCGTGCTTCATGTCACCCTTCGAGACGCCGCAGTCCGAGCCGTTCGCGGCGGTGCAGGGAAGCGGCGTGATGGCGACCTGCGTCTCCGCCGCTGGCGATGGCACAGCGGGCGCGGACGGCGCAGCCGGCGGCGACGGCGCCAAAGTTGAAGGCGCAGGGACCTGGGCCAGCGCGCAGCTCGCAACCAGCAAGGCAGCAGCCGCGGCGCGCAGCAGCTCGGTTCGCATCGCGTTAATTGTATCCCTCAGCTCGCATTCGCGAGTTCCGCCAGCAGCTCATCGCACGAGCCTACGCACACATCAGGATCGAGTTTCCGCAGCTCACTTGCAGAGAAGATTCCGGTCGCCACCGCGACCACCGGCGCGCCAACTTCGCGCGCCGCCGCGATGTCCGCAGGCGTATCGCCCACGAAGACCACGCGCGCGCTCGCTCCGCGCAGCCCGCGCGCCTGCTCCATGCCGTGGCGAAAGATGTCGGCTCGCCGCTCGCGCTGGTCGCTGAAGGCGCCCAGCGTGAAGTAGTCGCGAATGCCCGCCGCGCGCAGCTTCAGCCAGCCAATCTGCTCCAGGTTTCCCGAGACGACGCCAAGCGTCTTGCCGCGCGAGGTGAGCGCGCGCAGCAGCTCGCGAATCCCCGAGCAGCACTGCGGACTCATTTCCGCGGCATTGCGCGCGGCTTCCGCGCGCATGCGCTCGAGCGCCGATTCCAGCTTCGCGTCGAAGTCAGCGTCAGCAATGCCTTGCTTGCGCGCAACCGCGCGCAAGATCCCAAGGTCGGTGTTTCCGTGAACGGGAACACCGTCAATCACCGCGCCAATGTTCCACGTGGAACGCAGGGCCGAGTGGAAGGCGTTGTAGTGAACGCCATCGCGGCTATTCACCAGCGTGCCGTCTATATCAAATAGAAAAGCGTCGGCGGAGGGCCACGCGAAGGGAGACGTGGAGCGCTGAGCCAGGGGAACAGTCATCTACGAAGTTTCAAGTTTCCAGTTTTGAGTCACCCGAGCTTGCGTGGCGCGGACGCCCTCGTCCGCGGCCTTTGATTCTGCTCTTGCCGACGACCAACGACCGACGACCAACGACTAGCTCTTAATCACCAGCCGCTCAATCTTCGTCGCCCGCCCCGTCGCCGCGTCGCAATCAATCACCGCCGCGCACAGCCACGGATCGCCTTTCGCCGCCTCCCAGCGCGCCGGCATGCTGGTGCGGAAGCGGTTCAGCACCAGGTCTTTTTCCACGCCGATCACCGAGTCGTACGGCCCGGTCATGCCCACATCGGTCTGGTACGCCGTCCCCTTCGGCAAGATGCGCTCATCGGCCGTCGGGATGTGCGTGTGAGTTCCCAGCACCGCCGTCACGCGCCCGTCCAGGTGCCATCCCATCGCCACTTTTTCCGACGTGGCCTCGGCGTGCATGTCCACCAGCACCACCTTCGCCTTCACGCCGGCGAGCAGGCGGTCGGCCACGCGAAACGGGTCATCGTTCTGGATCATGAAGACGCGCCCTTGCAGGTTGATTACGGCAAACGGCACGCCCGCGCGGGTCTTGCCCTCATACAGCCCCCGGCCCGGCGTTCCCTCCGGATAGTTCGCCGGACGCAGCAGCCGCCGCGCGTTGTCCCTGAAGCTGTCGGCCCCGAGCTGGAAGTACTCCACGATCTCGCGCTTGTCCCACACGTGGTTGCCGCTGGTGAGCGCGTCAAAGCCCATCTCGAACATCTCGTCGGCAATCTGCGGCGTCACGCCAAAACCGGCGGCGGCGTTCTCCACGTTGGCAATGGCCAGGTCAATCCCGCGCTCTTTCACGAGATGCGGCACATGATGATGAACGAGTTGCCGCCCCGCCCGCCCGAAGATGTCGCCCACAAACAGGATCCGCAATCGCCGCTCCCGCAAACGTTTTATCGTAGCAGACCCGAAAGGCTTCACCGCCGAGGACGCAGAGATCGCAGAGGTCTGCTGCAGGACTTCCTTACCGCGGGTGAACGCGGATGACGCGGATCGCTACACGCCCCCCATCCCGCAGGGACGGCATTCGTTAGCACGACATGTACCCTCCCCCCGCCCACTTCACTGGAATCATGAAGTTAAGCGTGCGGGTATGTTGCGGGTATGTTCGTTTAAAGGAGTTACACGCAAAGTATGTTGTTTACTCGACTTAGCGCAAGACGAGTGCGCGGCAACGCGGGCTTCGCGAGCGGGCATGGCGTTTGCGCGAGGGATACTCCTCCGGTGCGGTCCAGCAGAATCATCAGTTTAGCGATGGGGATCCGATCGTGATCCGATGATCTAAAGGAGTTACACGCAAAATCCGCCGGAGAAAGGAGTTAGCGCGTGAACAGGTTGTCAAAGAGCGTTGATTCGTAGATCAGGCCCGCGCGTCTGGACGCAGCAGGCCTTGCTTCCAGCGTAGCAGCTTTGGTGGGGAGAATGGGAAGGGAAGGCGAAACTCTATTTCGAGCGTGTAGTTGGAGTTCCGAAGAAAAGGCACGTTGCGGGGCCTTGACAAGATTTTGAAGAACGTCCGGATTTCTTGCGAGCAGGCTTTCGTTAGCCGGGGCTAAAGCCCCGGTTTTATAGCATGGCTATCCGCGGGGCTAAAGCCCCGCGCTTCCACCGAGGAAAGCGCGGATTTCTTGAGGAGCGGGTGGTTTCATTGTGCCGGGGCTAAAGCCCCAGTTCTATAGCATGGCTATTGGCGGGGCTAAAGCCCCGCGCTTCCACCGGGGAAAGCGCGGATTTCTTGAGGAGCGGGTGGTTTCATTGTGCCGGGGCAAAAGCCCCAGTTTCATCAAGAGGGCTGGCACTCGCGGGGCCAAAAGCCCCGCGCTTCCACCGGGGAAAGCAAAAAAAAGCCCCGCGCTTCCGCGCGGGGCTCCTGACATCTGACCACTAACCACTGGCCACTGGTTTAGTACATTCCGCCCATGCCGCCACCATGTCCGCCCGGCATCGCGGGTTCCTTCTTTTCTTCCGGAACCTCGCTGACCAGGGCTTCGGTGGTGAGCATCAGGGACGCGATCGAGCCGGCGTTCTGGAGCGCGGTGCGCGTGACCTTGGTCGGGTCAATGACGCCCGCCTTCACCAGGTGCTCGAACTCGCCGGTTTGCGCGTTGTAGCCGTAGTCGGCTTCCTTGTGGTCGCGGATCTTGCCGACCACCACCGCGCCCTCTTCGCCCGAGTTCTGGACGATCTGGCGCAGCGGCTCCTCCAGCGCGCGCTTCACGATGTTGGCGCCGATCTGCTCGTCGGCGTCGAGCTTCAGCTTGTCGATGGCCTCAACGCAGCGCACCAGCGCCACGCCGCCGCCCGGGACAATGCCTTCCTCCACCGCCGCGCGCGTGGCGTGCATCGCGTCTTCCACGCGGGCCTTCTTCTCTTTCATCTCGGTCTCGGTCGCGGCGCCGACCTTGATGACGGCAACGCCACCGACCAGCTTCGCCAGCCGCTCCTGCAGCTTCTCGCGGTCGTAGTCGCTGGTGGTCTTGTCGATCTGGCTGCGGATTTCCTTCACCCGTCCTTCGATTTCCGCCGCCTTGCCCTTGCCCTCGACGATGGTGGTGTTGTCCTTGTCGATGGTGACCTTCTTGGCCTGGCCCAGGTCCTGGACCTGCACGTTCTCCAGCTTGATGCCCAGGTCTTCGGTGATGGCCTTGCCGCCGGTCAGGATGGCGATGTCCTGCAGCATGGCCTTGCGGCGATCGCCGAAGCCCGGCGCCTTCACCGCGCACACCTGCAGGGTGCCGCGCAGCTTGTTGACCACCAGGGTGGCGAGCGCTTCGCCTTCCACGTCCTCCGCGATGATGAGCAGCGGGCGGCCGCCCTTGGCGATGTTCTCCAGCAGCGGCAGCAGGTCCTTCATCGAGCTGATCTTCTTTTCGTGGATCAGGATGTAGGCGTTCTCCAGCACCGCTTCCATGCGCTCCGGATCGGTGACGAAGTAGGGCGAGAGGTAGCCGCGGTCGAACTGCATGCCCTCGACCACGTCGAGCTGCGTCTCCATGGTGCGCGACTCTTCCACCGTGATGACACCGTCCTTGCCGACCTTCTTCATCGCCTCGGCGATGATGCGGCCGATGGTGTCGTCGTTGTTGGCGCTGATGGTGCCCACCTGGGCGATCATCTCGCCCGAGACGGGCTTGGAAAGCTGGTCGAGCGCGCCCTTGCTGCGCTCACCGTCTTTGCCCACCTTGCCGCAAATCGCTTCCACCGCCTTCTCGATGCCGCGCTTCAAGGCCATCGGGTTGGCGCCGGCCGCGACCGTCTTGACGCCCTCGCGGAAGATGGCCTGCGCCAGCACGGTGGCGGTGGTGGTGCCGTCGCCGGCGACGTCGCTGGTCTTGGACGCCACTTCGCGCACCATCTGCGCGCCCATGTTCTCCAGCGGGTCCTTCAGTTCGATTTCCTTGGCCACGGTGACGCCGTCCTTGGTGATGGTCGGCGAACCGAACTTCTTCTCGATGACAACGTTGCGCCCCTTCGGGCCCAGGGTGACCTTCACCGCGTCGGCGAGCACGTTGACCCCGCGCAAAATCGCCTGCCGTGAATCCTCACCGTGAATAATCTGCTTAGCCATTGCTGTCTTCTCCTCTTCCAAACTTTTGTGAGCGGCTGTGCGCTCGGCTGGTTTGCAAATTCGTTTCTGAGCGAAGCGTCTGCCAGCTTTCGAAGTTGCACAGCTTCAAGTTTCAAAAACCCAGGTTGCGAAGTTTCACAGTTTCAAGCTTCAGAACCGGGCGCGACTGGCTTTCCCTGGTGTCCTGCGTGCCCTTCGTGCCCCCTGTGTTCAGCTTCTGACGTTGCCTTCGTGTTCCTTCGTGCCCTTCGTGTTTCAGCTGTTTGACTTCGCTCGAAACTCGAAACTTGAAGCGCGAAACCTATCTCCTGGATCCGGCTTTCGCTGGCTCTTCCTTGCGGGCGCCGGTCAGGATGCCGAGAACCTCTTCCTCGCGCATGATCAGCACCGGGTCGCCGTCGATGGTGACTTCCGTGCCGGCGTACTTGCCGAACAGGATGCGGTCGCCTTCCTTCACTGCCAGGGGAAACACCTTGCCGTCTTCGTTGACCTTGCCTTTGCCGATGGCCACCACTTCACCCTCCTGCGGCTTGTCTTTCGCCGAGTCGGGAATGATGATGCCGCCGCGCGTGGTTTCAGCCTCTTCCACCCGCCGCACCAGGATTCGGTCGTGCAGGGGCGTAAACTTTGTCGCCATGTGCTACTCCTTTCAAATCAGCTAAATAGGGGTAAATGAAAACCGTTCGCGGTCGCGAATGCTGTGGGGCGGAGGGTCGTTGTTAGCACTCCGCCAGACCGAGTGCCAATGTATCAATGAGGGTTGATTCCTGTCAAGTCTAGCGGGTCAGTTCCGAGGTGGTGGGGGGGCGCTCGGGGCGGAAGGGGATTGCGGTGTGAATGGGGTGAGAGTGGTGGTTGGCAGGCGGGAGCAACAGGCGGGAGGGTGCGGCGGCTCTAACTGGTTTGAAGGTTGGGCCCCATGCGTGTTGCCGTTGTCCTGCTGCTGGTAGCTGCCGGGTTGGCGCAGGAGACGGCGCCGACCCCGCTTCCCGAAAGCTGCCCGCCTCGATCGGTCGCGGCATCCTCCGCCGGCATGCCGGAGGACGCGAAGGAGGACGGTAAGCGCTCGAAAATCCCCACGAAGTACGACGTAAGCCGCATCGGCGATCGCGGGATCGGCGGCGGGATGAATTTCTATTCGCTGGACAAGGAGCAGCTGCTCGGCAAGGAGCTGGCGGAGGAGATCGAGCGGTCAGCGAAGCTGGTGAGCGATCCGGTGATCACCGAGTACGTGAACCGGATTGGGCAGCAGCTGGTGCGGAACTCCGACGCGCGCGTGCCGTTCACCATCAAGGTCATCGACAACGACGAGATCAATGCGTTCGCGCTGCCGGGCGGGTACTTTTACGTGAATACCGGGCTGATCGAGGCGGCGGACAACGAGGCGGAACTGGCGGGAGTGATGGCGCACGAGATCGCGCACGTGGCGGCGCGGCATGCGACCAAGAACGCGACCAAGGCGGAGATCTTCAACCTGGCGTCGATACCGCTGATCTTTGTCGGCGGGCCGGCGGGGTATGCGGTGCGGCAGGTGGCGGGGATAGCGATGCCGATGTCGTTCCTGAAGTTCAGCCGCGACGCGGAGCGAGAGGCCGACCTGCTGGGCCTGGAGTATCAGTACGCCAGCGGGTATGACCCGGAGGCGTTCATCGCGTTCTTCGAGAAACTGGAGTCGAAGGAGAAGAAGAAGCAGAACGTGCTGGCGCGCGCGTTCGCGACGCATCCGATGACGGAAGACAGAGTGAAGCGGGCAGAGCGCGCGATGGAGGACATGCTGCCGGCGAAAAACCAGTACATCGTGAGCACGAGCGAGTTCGACGACATCAAGGCGCGGCTGGCGCAGTTGGAAAACCGGCGGCGGATTGATGAGGGCAAGGAAGGGAAGCCGACGTTGCGGCGACGCGATGGCGAAGCGACGGATGACGGCGGCCCACCGACGTTGAAGAGGCGGCCGAATTAGTTTCGTGATCGCGCCCCGCGCCGGCGCGATTGCTTTCACGCCCTCGCGAACTGCACAGGTCGTGAGCCCGCACAGCGCGCGGCCCGGGACGACCCGTTTGTTTCCTCGTCACATTCTGATGGACACAAACATCACACGGGCGGGGCCGCCTGTCTCCATAGCACCTGGATGGTGACCGCCGGGAGCTGCGAGGGCAGTGAGCGGCAAGCCCGGCGCGGCGAGGATCGAGCACAAGAGCGGGCACGCCCCGGGCTGCAGCGTCGCCAGCAAATCATTTGCGGCACTGCGAGCAGTAGCCGCCGATCTCGAGGCGGGCGACGACCACGTGGAAACCGCACTCTGTCTCGACCGAGCGGGTGAGCTTGCGGAAGAGAGTGCTTTCGAATTCGGCGACGGCGCCGCAGCGGAGGCAGGTCATGTGGAGGTGATCGCGGCCGATCTTGCGCTCGTAGTAGTGGCCTTCGCCTTTCACGTGCATGAGATCGAGCTCGTCAATGAGGCCGTGGCGCTTGAGGAGGCCGAGGGTACGGTAGACGGTGACGCGATCGACGTTGGGGTTGAGGCGACGGGCGCGACGGAGGAGCTGTGAGGCGTCGAGGTGCTTCTGAGCGGTTTCGATAACGGCGAGGATGGCGCGTCGCTGACGCGTCATGCGGACGCCGCGGCGAACGAGTTCGCCGAGCAGGGCGCCGGGGCTTTCCGTTTGAGGCAGAGGCATAAGGGTCCACGTTCAGTCGCTGGCGGCCGGCGAAGGCCAAACCAATCACAAGCCCAAAGAAGCCCACGATACGAGTTGCAAGTAGTTGCAACCTGTTTGCAACAGAATCTGGGCCGAACCGTTGACAGCGAAGCGAGCAGTCCCGTTAAATCGAAAGCATGCTATCTCAGATGCAACTAAGTTGCAAGTCGTTCAGGCGGGTGGCGCCCGTCGTGTTCGGCGTGTGCCTGACAGCGACCGCAGCCATGGCGCAATCGGTCTGCGGACGGGTGGTGGACAGCTCGCACGCGGCGATCCAGGGCGCGCAGGTCACGGCCAGTGGAGGGGCGGCAAAGTGGACGGCGGTGACCGACGCGGCCGGGGAGTTTCGGGCGCCGGCGGCGCCGGGGCGAACCACGCTGCGGATCAGCGCGGCAGGATTCGAGACGCGGTCGTGGGTGCTGGAGGGGAACGGCCCGCCAGACGCAGAAGTGCGGGAATTCGTGCTGCGAGTGGCGCGGGTGAGCGAGACGGTGACGGTGACCGAACCGGCCGGCGAGCAGATTGCGACGATCACGAGCGCAACCAAGACACCGACGGCGCTGGTTGACGTCCCGCAGTCGGTGACGGTGGTGGGCCGCAAGCAGCTGGGCGAGCAGATGATGCTGAGCATGGCCGACGTGGTGCGCTACGTGCCGGGCGTGACAGCGGTGCAGGGTGAGAACAATCGGGACCAGCTGGTGATACGCGGGCAGAGCACGTCGGCCGATTTCTTCGTGGACGGCGTGCGCGACGACGTGCAGTACTACCGCGATGTTTACAACGTGGAGCGAGTGGAGGCATTGAAGGGACCGAACGCCATGGTGTTCGGGCGCGGCGGAGGCGGGGGCGTGATCAACCGGGTGATGAAGGAAGCGGACGCGGCGCCGGTCCGCGAGTTCACGCTGCTGGGCGGGGCGTTCGGCGATCGCCGATTTGCGACGGACCTGGACCAGCCGATCAGCGAGCGGCTGGCGGTGCGGCTGAATGGAATGTACGAAATTGCGGACAGCTTCCGCCGGTTTGTGGGCCTGGAGCGCTACGGGACCAATCCGACGGCGAGGCTGAAGGTCACGAAGAACACGACGGTCACGAGCGGGTATGAGTACTTTCACGACGGGCGGGTGGCGGACCGCGGCATTCCGTCGTTCCACGGTTTGCCGGTGGATGTGCCGGCATCGCTGTACTTCGGGGACCCGGACCAGAGCCGGGTGCGAGCGCGGGTGCACCTGGGATCGCTGAGGGTGGAGCACGTGGCGCGATCGTTCGTGGTCCGGAACCGCTTTCTGATCGGCGACTACGATCGCGGGTATCAGAACTTCGTGCCGGGGGCGGTGACGCCGGACGGGACGCGGGCGGCGCTTTCCGCATACAACAATGCGACGAAGCGGCGGAACCTGTTCAACCAGACGGACGTGACGCGGCTCGCCTCGAGCGGCAAAGCGAAGCACACGCTGCTCGGCGGCGTGGAACTGGGAAGGCAACTGACGGACAACTTCCGCAACACGGGGTTCTTCGGCAACACGGCGACATCGATCCTGGCGCCGGTGTCGAATCCGGCGATCTCGACGCCAGTCACGTTTCGGCAGAGCTCGACCGACGCCAACAACCACGTGACGACGGTGGTGGGGGCGGTGTACGGGCAGGACCAGGTGGAAGTGACGCGGTGGCTGCAACTGCTCGGCGGCGTACGGTTCGACTACTTCGACCTGAACTTCCACGACAACCGGACGGGCACGGAACTGCAGCGGGTGGACCGGCTGGTGTCGCCGCGTGCAGGCGTGGTGCTGAAGCCGATGGCCGCGCTCTCGGTGTATGGGAGCTACAGCGTGTCGTACCTGCCGAGTTCGGGCGACCAGTTCTCGTCGCTGACGGTGATCACTCAGCAGGTGAAGCCGGAGCGGTTCACCAACTACGAGGTCGGCGCGAAATGGAACCTGTTGCGCGATCTTGCGGTGACGACGGCGGTGTACCGGTTGGACCGCACGAACACGCGGGCGAGCGATCCCAACGATCCGACGCGAATCCTGCAAACCGGGAGCACGCGGAGCAACGGGTTCGAGGCGGGCGTGAGCGGGAGCGTTACGCGACGGTGGGGAATTGCCGGCGGGTACGCCTACCAGGACGTGTTCATCACGGGGGCGACGACGTCGGCGGCGGTGGGAGCGCAGGTGGCGCAGACACCGCACCACACGTTCTCGTTGTGGAACACGTACCGGATCATGCCGCGACTCGGGGCCGGCCTGGGAATTGTGCAGCGCAGTGACATGTTCGCGGCGGCGGACAACACGGTGCGGCTGCCGGGATATGTGCGAGCGGACGCTGCCCTTTACGTGACGCTGACCGAGCGAATCCGAATGCAGGCGAACGTTGAGAACCTTTTCGACCGGCGCTACTACCTGAACGCGGACAATAACAACAACATCTCACCGGGCCCGACGCGGGCGGTTCGGGTGGGACTGGCGGCGCGTTTCTAGGAGCTTTCCGTCGCGAAACCGGCAGCCCTGGCGCAAGGCGGCGCGAACTATTCCGGAGGCGTTGGAGGCAGGGGCGGCGGGGCGGAGCCAGAATCGGGAAGGATGCGGGACTTGGCGGTGAACTTGCGACAGCCGCGGAAGGTGGTCTGGTTATGTGAGCACTGCGACGGACGGCGACGACAGGCACGAGTTTCCGAATCGATGGGAAGGACGAACGTGGTGCCGTCGCCGAGCGGAACGTCGGCGTACTGGATGGTCAACTCGGAGCGCGTGAGCTGCGCGCCGCTCGCGGCGAGCGCGGGAGTGCGGAATTCGAGACGCAGAGGGTGGGCGGTGATGGCGTCGATCCAGAGGCGGCCTTCGAAGGCGGGGAAGTAGCTGGCGCCGTTGACGCGCACCTCGTAGCTGCGGTTGTTGGCGGCGTCGACGCGGAAGTCGTAAGCGAGCGCGGAGCGGTTCTGGATTCTTTCTTCCCTGGCAAAGCGGAATTCGGTCTTGCTGGTTTCCACGAACAGGACAAGCAGGTAGTTGCCGAACTCGCCGATGGACCACATGCCGGAGAGTTCGGCGTAGTCCTTGGCTGCGGGCTGGCCGTTAACGGTGATGTCCTGGAAGCGCTGCTCGCCGTGCTCGTAGGTGACCAGGGATCCTTCGACTCGCGCTTCGCGCTCGCTCAGGATGACGACTCTGGATGGACCTAGGGATCCTTCGACTCGCGCTTCGCGCTCGCTCAGGATGACAGCTGGAGCGGTAGTGATCGTGGAAGCGGAGACGCAGCAAGCTGTCTCTACGATCGTTTCGTTTCGAGGATGAGGTTCAGGGCGTGGTCGAGGTGGAAGCGCACGCCGGGTGGGACGACGGTCGTTGCGCTGTACTCGGTGATGATGGCAGGGCCGCGGTAGGTGCGGTTGGGCGCGAGCGAGTCGCGGTCGTGGATCGGGGTTGGGTAACGCTTGTCGTCGAAGAGGGCGGCGTTCCGCACGTTCGCGGCAATACGGCCGCCGCGAAGGCGGGGCGCCTTTGCTTTGCTGGTGCGCAGCGACGGCCGGAGTGGCGGGGAGGCGATGGTGGCGCGAAGGCGCAGGGTGACGATTTCCAGGTCGCTTTCGGGGCGGCTGTATCCGTAGCGTCGCCGGTGCTCGGCGTGGAAGGCGGCGAAGAGGCGGTCGAGGCTGAACTCGCGCGCGATGGGGATGTTGAGTTCGTATCCCTGGCCGTGATAGCGGAGGTCGGCGGACGCTTCGAACGCGACGTCGCCGCGCCAGGATTCGGAGGCGAAGTCGCGAGTGGCGAAGGCGCGGAGGTCGTCGAAGACGGATTGGACATTGTTGGCGAGGAGCTGCTGCGAGCCGACGGCGCGGACTTCGGCGGCCGGCGTTGCCGGGCTTCCGATGATGATGTTGCCGAGGCGCTTCGGTGTGACGCGGAGGAGGACCGTGCGGGAGTAGTCCTTGACGACGTCGGAGACGAGGATGCCGAAGGCGGAGAGGGCGCCGGGATATTGCGGGACGATGACGCGCGGGATGCCGAGGGCGGCGGCGAGTTCGCAGGCGTGCATGGCGCCGGCGCCGCCGAAGGCGACGAGGGAGAAGTCGCGGGGGTCGTATCCGCGCTCGATGGAGACGACGCGGATGGCCTTCTCCATGGTGGCGTTGACGACGCGGATGACGCCTGCGGCGAAGCGCTCGAGCGACATGCGCTGCTTCGAGCGCCGGAGCCAGGCTTCGGTGAGGCGGCGGGTGCGGGCGAGGTGGAGGCGGAAGTCGCCGCCGAGGAAGCGGTCGGCGGAGATGCGGCCGAGGAGCAGGTTGGCGTCGGTGACGGTGGGCTGGGCGCCGCGGCCGTAGCAGATCGGTCCGGGATCGGCGCCGGCCGATTCGGGGCCGACGCGGAGCGCGCCGGCGGCGTCGAAGCGGGCGAGCGAGCCGCCACCGGCGCCGACGGTGTGAATGTCGAGCATGGGAACGCGCACGGGAAAACCGGCGACTTCGGCTTCCGACGATGCGCGGGCGACGCGGTCGACGAGGGCCACGTCGGTGGAGGTGCCGCCCATGTCGAAGGAGATGATGCGGTCGAATCCGCTGCGGCGCGCCATGGCGGCGGCGCCGACCACGCCTCCGGCGGGGCCGGAGAGGACGGTGCGGACGGGCTCGCGGGCGGCGGCTTGGAGAGCGGTAATGCCTCCGGAGGACTGCATGACGAAGACGCGGGTTTCTTTGCCGAGCTGCGCTCGGCCTGCCCGGACGCGACGTCCGGGCCTACGCAAGCCGTCAAGCCGTGCGGCGAGACGTTCGAGATAGCGCTGCATCACCGGTTGCAGGTACGCGTTGACGACGACGGTGGAGGCGCGTTCGTACTCGCGGAATTCCGGCAATAACAGATGAGAGATGGAGAGCGGCACGCCGAGCTTCTTGAGCGCGCGGGCGGCGGCGCGCTCGTGACCGGCATTCGCGAATGAAAACAGCAGGGAGATGGCGATGGCCTGCGGGCGGGCGGCCTTGACCGCCTTCACCAGCGCGGCGAGCTCTGCGTTCTGGAGCGGGATGATGACGCGGCCGTCAGGGCCGGTGCGCTCGGCGAGTCCGAAGCGGAGTTCGGCGGGGACGAGGGGCGGAATGCGGTCGAAGAAGAAGTCGTAGAGGCGCGGGCGGGCCTGGCGGCCGATCTCGATGGTGTCTTCGAAACCGGCGGTGGTGATGAAGGCGACGCGGGCGCCCTTGCGCTCGAGCAGTGTGTTGGTGCCGACCGTGGTGCCGTGGAGCAGGAGGATTGGACGGCCGGCGGCCAGCTTCTTCGCGCCGGAGACGATGGCGCGCGAGGGGTCGCGCGGGGTGGAGAAGAGCTTGACGATGCGGAGCCGGCCTTGATCGAAGGTCAGGCAGTCGGTGAAGGTTCCGCCGGTGTCGATGGCGATGCGAAGCGGTCCGGGCACGGGAGCGGGATTATAAAGGCTGGTTGGTCTCCGGCCGTCGGTGGTTGGCAGAAGTTCAACCGCGACCACGAAGGGCACGCAGGAAGCCCAGCCGATCCGGTCATCGGTTGGATAAAGAATTAGGGTCAAAGGCGCCCAAGGCACGCCCAGCCTGCGTACACGCGGTGTACGTTCATTTCGCTTCGGGGTAAACCCCGAGGAGCTTGACGCGCTGGGCGGCGCGGGCGAGATCGCGGAGCGCGGCCCGGGATTCGCGGTCGTCGCCGCGGAGGAAGTCGGCGAAGAAGACGTACTCCCAGGGGCGTCCGCGAACGGGGCGCGATTCGATTTTGCTGAGGCTGATGCCGCGCGACGCGAAGCCGCTGAGCGCGCGGTACAAGGCGCCGGGCTGGTTCTTCAGGAAAAACGCAATCGAAGTCTTGTTGGCGCGGGGGAGCGGTCTGCCGGCCCGCAGCACCAGGTAGAAGCGGGTGAAGTTCTGCTTGTCGTCTTCGATGCCGCGGAGCAGGAAGCGCGCGCCGTATTCGCGGGCGGCCGCGCGTCCGGCGATGGCGGCGGTGTCGCTCAGCTGCCGGGCCATGACGTGCTTCACGCTTCCGGCGGTGTCGTAGAAGGGCACCGGTTCGATGTTGCGGTGGCGCTTGAAAAAGTCGCGGCATTGCGCGAGCGCGACGGGATGAGAGAGCACGCGGCGGACGCCGGCAAGCTTCACGCCGGGGGCGGCGAGCAGGTTGTGCTCGATACGCAGGCGGAATTCGCGCTGGATGAAGACCGGGCGCTCGAGGAGCAGGTCGTAGTGCTCGCTGACGGGGCCGGCGAGCGTGTTCTCGATGGGGATCACGGCGGCATCGACGCGGCGGGCGCGCAGGGCGTTGAAGACGTCGAGCGAGACGGCGCATGGGACGACGGAGCAGCCGGGCAGCATTTGCCCGGCGGCGGCGTGGCTGAACGAGCCGAGCTCTCCCTGGATGGCGACGCGCAAGGCCATGAAGGACACAGCTTACAGGGCGGAGCAGGGCGGCAGCTACCCGGCTGCGGTTGCCCAAAGGAGGGCATGGCATGGTTGTCCGCAGGAGGGAATTCCGCGGGCGGTTTTGAGCGTGGCCCAGGCCCTGGGGTGACAACCCGCGCTGCTGGCGGCGCACCGAACTGTGTAGCGGTACGAACCCCGGAGTCGGTGGGAGGGAGTGCTTATGCTGTGGACCCTGTTTGTCGTCCTGTTAGTTCTATGGCTGCTGGGAGTGGTGAGCAGCTACACCCTGGGCGGATTCATTCACATTCTGCTGGTGCTGGCAGTGATTGCGTTGATCTTCCAGCTCATCAGCGGCCGCCGGACAGTCGTATAGCACCCTGCCGCCCTACGGGGAGGTCAACGGGGGATTGCTTCACGTCGCGTAGCGTAGTCGCGGTCGGTATTGCGAAGGGGCGCCTGAGGGCGTCCCTGATTTTTTTGGTCGTTCGTCGTTAGTGGCTGGCGGGCCCCTTCGCGCTGTCATTCTGGTCTGAGAGTTGTGGCTCGGCGCCGGCGGGCGAGGGCGCGCGCCGCTACATCGTCCCAATCCGAATCAGGTAACTGCCCTAGCACGAACGCGTGAGTACTAGGGGCTACTCTGGATTGTGAGTTCCTTTCCATCCGGGTACTTTCGTTACATTTTTAGGCCGTGCCGAAGACGCGGACCAGACGTCTTGGCGGAACGCTCAATTTGAGCAGAGCAACGTCGGCGGGGCATGCAGAAACGTCATGCCTCGCCGGTGTGTTTTTCAGGGGGCGTGGGCGCTCAGGTTCGCATAGACTCGAGGTGAACGAGGCACGAGGATGGCAACGGAAGTCAGGCCGTTTCCGGTGGTTGAGGTGGGCGGGGCGGCGCAGCTCGTGGCGATCGCGCCTCGGCTGGCTTCGGTGGACCTGTTGTGGCTGACGGCGCTCGTCATCCTGTACTTCCCGTGCCGGTGGTGGGCCGAGTGCAAGCGGACGCATCGTGCGTGGTGGGTGAGCTACCTGTAACCGCCGCATTGCGGAACTGCCAAACTGCCGAATTGAAAAACCTGTGCGCGGGCAGCTTTCGATGCGGCAGTCCGCAGGTTGGCAATTCGACAATTCCGGTACACTCCCGGAGTGAAATTCTCCTCCCGCACATCGTGGGACCTGGGGCCGAACCGGCTGGCGTCGGCGCTGGCGGAAGCGCGGGCGGCGGGGCGGGAGATTCTGGACCTGACCGAATCGAACCCGACGCGCTGCGGGTTCCAGTACAACGAGCGCGAGATCCTTGGGGCCTTGAGTGACCAGCAGTCGCTCGTCTACGAGCCGGAGCCGCGCGGGCTGCCGCGCGCGCGGGAAGCGGTGGCCGGGTATTACACCGCGCGCGGAGCGGAGATTTCTTCGGAGCAGATTTTTCTTACGACCAGCACAAGCGAAGGCCATTCGCACCTGTTTCGACTGCTGTGCGATGCGGGCGACGAGGTGCTGGCGCCGAGTCCGAGTTATCCGCTGTTCGATTTTCTGGCGGCGCTCGACAACGTGCGGCTGGTGCGGTATCCGCTGGTCTACGACCACGGGTGGCAAATTGATTTGCACGCGCTGGAGCAGGCGATTACGCCGCGCACGCGCGCGGTGATGCTGGTGCATCCCAACAATCCCACCGGATCGTATGTGAGCGCGGGCGAGCGCGATGCGCTGAATGCACTCTGTCGCGAGCGCGGGTTGGCGCTGGTGGCAGATGAGGTGTTTCTGGATTATCCGCATGATGGCCCGGCGCGGACGAGCTTTGCCGGGAATGCGGAGGCGCTCACGTTCGTGCTGAGCGGCCTCTCGAAGATTGCGGCCCTGCCGCAGATGAAGGCGGCGTGGGTGGCGGCGTCGGGGCCGCAGGAGTTGGTGGCGGCCGCGACCGCGCGGCTGGAGGTCATTGCCGACACCTTTCTCTCGATGAACGCGCCGGTGCAGCACGCGTTGCCGGTGCTTCTGGCGCAGCGCGTAAACGAGCAGATCCAGGCGCGCGTCGCGCGAAACCTGGCCGAACTGGACCGGCAGCTGGGGGCGCAGAAACCGGTTTCGCGACTCAACGTCGAAGCGGGATGGTATGCGGTGTTGCGCGTGCCGGCAGTGGGCAACGATGACGACCTGGCGGTGGAACTGGTCCGGCGCGAGGGGGTCCTGGCGCATCCCGGGCATTTTTATGATTTTCAGCGGGAAGGATTTCTGGTGGTCAGCTTGATTGCGCCGGTTGCAGCGTTTGCGGAGGGGATGAAGCGGGTGTTGCGGGTAGTTGGGTAGCGTCGCCCCTACGCGCTCGGACTTGATGCTGCTCTCCCAGCGCTCACGTGCTGGGCCAGCGAATGGCGTCGCTCCGCGACTGCGCGGACGGGGGCGTCGGCGCCACGCGGTCTGGGCTCGCTGCGCTCAGGATGACCCGGGGGAGAGAGGGGTCCAATTGCCCGCCGTTTCTGATTCACTGTCCACGATCTCTATCCACTTTTCACTCGCGCGCGTATTGGCCGGCGATTTTTCCTGTCAGGAATGGATTGGTTGCGCGCTCCTTGCCGATCGTCGTTGCCGGGCCGTGGCCGGGGATGACGCCGGTTTCGTCGGGCAGGGCGAGGACGCGGGTGTGCAGCGAGCGCAGGATGGCGGGCAGCGAGCCGCCGGGCAGATCGGTGCGGCCGATGCTGCCGGCGAAGAGCGTGTCGCCGGCGAGCAGAAGTTTTTCCGCGGGAATGTAGAGGCAGACGCTGCCCTCGGTGTGTCCAGGGGTGTGCATGACCGTGCCCACGATGGAGCCGGCGCGGATGGCGTCGCCCTCGGCGAGGCTGGCGTCGATTTCCACTTTGCCGGGCGAGCGCATGCCGACCCATGCGGCCTGCACATCGAGCATCCTGAGCAGCGCGAGGTCGTTCTGGTTCAGCAGAATGGGCGCGGCGGTGGCCTGCTTGAGCTTCATGGCGCCGCCGACGTGGTCGATGTGCGCGTGGGTGATGACAATCTGGCGGACAGTCAGCTTGTGCTCGCGGATGAGGGCGAGGATTCCCTCGATTTCGTCACCTGGGTCGATGACGATGGCTTCGCGAGACTGCTCGGCGGCAATGATGGAACAGTTGCATTGGAGCGGGCCGACGGGGAGGACGAGGTGAAGCATCGTCCTATTGTAAAGATCGCCGGCGGCGCGAAACAAAAGCTGAGAACCTTTCACACAAAGTGCGCACGAAGGCCCGGCTGGATGCGTGCCTTCGCGCAACCTTTGTGATTTTCGTGTGAGACCCCGGCCTACCAGACGCGGCAGCGGTTCTCGCGGACCATGGGCTGGCCGGCCTTGCAGGAAAACGCTTTTTCGAATTCCGGCATGTTCACCACCAGTCCGTTCACGCGGTGCTTGCCGGGCGAGTGCGGGTCGGTGGCGGCGTTGAGGCGCTGGTTTTCGGGGCGATCGTTTTCGCAGGCCCACTGCGCGTAGCCGACGAAGAAGCGCTGCTCGGGCGTGAGGCCGTCTCGCGAGGTGAGCTGCTGGTCCCTGGTCTGCTCCTTCCACGCCATCCAGGCAAGGATGAGGCCGCCGAGATCGGCGACGTCTTCGCCCTCGGTGAGCTTGCTGTTGATCTTGATGTCGTCCACCACGACGTACTGCGCGTACTGATCGACGATGCACTGGGCGCGCTTGTTGAATTCGGCGGCATCTTCCTTCGTCCACCAGTCGCGCAGATTGCCCTGGGCATCGAACTGGCGGCCCTGATCGTCGAAGCCGTGGGTCAGCTCGTGACCGATGGTGCCGCCGGTGTTGCCGTAGTTGGGCGCGTCGTCGAGCCTGGCATCGTAGAGGGGCGGCTGGAGCACGCCGGCGGGGAAGTTGATGTCATTCATCTGCGGGTTGTAGTAAGCGTTCACGGTGGGCGGCGTCATGCCCCACTCGCCGCGGTCGAGGGGCTTGCCGATCTTGGCGAGCTGGCGGCGCGACTCGAATTCTCCGGCGCGGTGCACGTTGCCGAGGAAATCGTCGCGCTTGATGACGACGGAGCTGTAATCGCGCCACTTGTCGGGATAGCCGATCTTGTTGGCGGTGGCGTGCAGCTTGGCGAGCGCCTGCGCTTTGGTTTGCGGGCCCATCCAGGTGAGCTGGTTGATGTCCTGCTCCATGGCCTGCTCGATCTGCCTGGTCATGAGCAGGGCCTTGGCCTTCAGGTCGGGGCCGAAGGTGCGAGCGACGAATTCCTGGCCGAGGGCCTCGCCGAGCTGGCGGTCAACGAGCGACACGCAGCGCTTCCATCGCGGGCGATTCTGCTGGGTGCCGCGGAGGGTGCGGCTGTAAAAGTCAAAGTCGGCGTCGACGAATTTTGACGAGAGGTAGGGCGCGTTGGAGCTGAGCAGATGGAAGCGAAGGTAGGCCTTCCAATCGTCGAGCGAGGCGGACTGGATCTGCTGCTCGAGTTCCTTCATGAAGGCGGGCTGCGAGACGTTGATGACGTCAATCGTGTCGAGGCCGCCGGCCTTCAGGTAATTGTCCCAGTTGAAAGACGGCGTGAGAGCCTTGAGTTCGGCGCGCGACATCTTGTGGTAGAGCTTGTAGGGATCGCGGCGCTCAACGCGCGTCAGCGACGCCTTGGCGAGCGCGGTCTCCATGCGCATGATGGCGGCGGCCTCGTTTTTGGCGGCGTCAGGCGAGTCGCCAAGGAGCTGGAGCATGGCGGCGACGTGCGCCAGGTACTTCTGGCGGAGTTCCTCACTCTTGGGGTCTGTTTTTGTGTAGTAGTCGCGATCGGGCAGGCCGAGTCCGCCCGCGCCGGCATAAGCGATGATCTGGGAGGAGTTGCCGAAGTCCTGATTGGAGCCGAAGCCGAACATGGTTGAGCCGCCGGCCCCCGCGGTGAGCTGCATGCGCGAGAGCAGCCCGGCCAGATCACCCTTGGAGTTGAGAGCGGCGATGGCGTCCAGTTCGGGCTTGAGCGGCGCGAGGCCGGCTTTCTCGATCGCAGCTTCGTCCATGCAGGCGGCGAAGTAGTCACCGAGTTTCTGCTGGATCGGGCTGCGCTTGGCGCCGGGTTTCGCGAGGTCGTCGAGGATTCCCCAAAGAAATCTTTGGTTGTCGTTGAAGAGCTTGCCGTAAACGCTCCAGCGCGCCTGGTCGGGCGGGATGGGATTGTTCTTCTGCCAGCCGCCGCAGGAGTAGGCGTAGAAGTCAACGCACGGGTCGGCGGAGCGGTCCATGGCGCTGGTGTCGAGGCTGGGGATGTAGGGAAGCGCCCTGGCCGGTGTTTCTTTGGGCGGCGTGGCGGCAGGAGCGGCAGTTTGGGCGACAGCGGTCAGGGCAAGCAGGCACACCAGGAACAAAACACAGGACTTCATGCGACGGAATCTCCTCTGTGAGAGCGCACCAGTGTACACGTTGGACGGAGCAGGGAGCGCGGGGGAAGCGGGCCTCAAGCTCGTGGCCGCGTGCCGGCGGGCGCGGGCGCCGGCCGCTACCACTTGCGGTCCATTGTCTGCTAAGCGACGGCGATCCAGCGATAGCCGGCGAGGGCGTCGATTTCCACGGCTTCGCCGTCGGCTGCCAGCTCGCGGAGGAGGGCTTCGGCGTCGGAGGCGCTGACGAAGAAGTTTTCGCTTTCCAGGCGCGCGGCAAGTTCGGCGGCGTTCACCGGCAGGAAATGGCCTTCGGCGGTGCGGGCGCTGCTCAGGATGTGGCGAGCGGCCTCACGGCTGGATTCGAAACGCAACCGAACTACAGGACGATTCTCAAGCCCAGCCGACATAGCCCATCTTGTATAGGACGGAAGTCGCTGGGCGTCAATTACCCGGAAATGGTGCAGTGGAAAACGCGTTCGCCGGTTGTCAGGCGCCGGTTGTCAGTTTCCGCCGCGGAGTTGCGGGCGCTCGGAGAACGTTGGGCCGATGGCGAGGCGGATGGGCGGGATTTCGGTTTGATATCCGGCGGGGCGCAGCGGGACGTACTGAAGCACGCGGCGATAACCAGGCGCGGTGACGACCAGCTCCGCCGAGTCGCGCTGCATGCCGCGAAGGAGGAATTGTCCGCAGATGTTGGCGCGCGTGGTTACACCGGCCATTTCCAATTGGGCGTTGGGAACCGGGTTGCCTTCAGCGTCGGTGACTACGCCGCTGAGGATGCGCATGCGCCGCGCGTTGTAGCGGCTGCCGGCGTGAAAGACAGCGGTGCCGCGGAAGCCCTGCGTTTTGCCGTAGAGGCGCCGCAGCCCGCCGATGGTTTCATTGAGCGCCTCCGGTGACGGCGATTCGTAACGGGCGAGCGCGAAGTAAACGCGGGCGCGATGCAGCATCTCGCTGCTGCCGGGAATGCGGCCGGCGACGTCGGCGACCGTGGCGCCCACCAGCGGCCCGCCCTCGTCGCCGTAGAGCATGAGATAGAGGCCGTCGGCGGCGTCGGCCAGCCGGGGCGTGGCGAATTCGGGGACGCCCTCCATGCCGGGCATCCACCAGGCGACGGCGGCTTCCAGGGGCATTGGGTCGGCGACGCTGCGCAGCGTGCGCAGCAGGTCGACGTAGCCGGCGGCGATCTGCCGGCGTACCTCCGGCTTGCCGCAGTCCCAGTCGGGATCGGTGTAGGGCTCCACGTCAATCAGCAGGCCTTCGATGCCGGGCAGGGTGGCGGCGGCGTGAACGCGCTGCACGGCAGCGGAACGATCTTTGAGGAAGCCGGGGTCCTGAAGAAGCATGGCCTTCACGTGATGCTTGCCGCGCCGCAGAGCGCGCACGGCGCAGGCGACCTGCTCGCGTCCTTCGGGCGTGGCGGGAATGAACGCCGGGCCCTGCTCGACGCTGAGCAGGACCGTCGGGCGGAGGTCGAGAGCGGCGAGGCGCTGCTCGATTTGGGCGCAGGCGGGCTTGCCGGCGAACAGGTCGTACACGAAGACCGAGTCTTCCAGCGCAGCGTGAGCTGCGCCGGCCGACAACACGACGGCCAGCAACACAAAGCCGTGCCAGGCGGCTGGTGGTACGCGGCGCATGAATCCGCCTATTCTTCTGTTCTTCTGTCCAGGGCGAAGTCTTGTTGCGATGCAGGCGCTCGGGGGCCGCCTTTCCGGACTGCGGTCCGGAGGTCCCATCGCCGACGCGTGGAGCGCGGCGGTGAGGAGCAGAATTTTAGTTTTGTTGCGTGGCGGCGGCGGCGGGAGGAAGGACAGGAACCAGGAGAGTAAACAGGATGACCCTCGAGAGCAAGTGGCTGCGCAACAGGGTCATACGTGGAAGAATCGGACCTGATGCTTGAAGTTTATTTTGGCGCTGAGGATCGCCTGCCGAGTGAGCAGAGCATGGGCAGGGACCCTTCGACTCGGCGGCCCGCGCGCAACGGGCCGCCTGCGCTCAGGATGACACCTGCGCGCGGCCTTCCCGCATCATCCCCCGGCGGGACAAGGAGAAATCGCGGCCACACAGGCGGTTTCGCAATGGGAGAGGCATGTTACGGAGAAGGCAGCAGCGGGTCAATGCGGGCGGCGGCGCGGCGTCAGGGCTTGCGTGTGCCGCCCCTGCGGCCGAGCGCGACGTCGGCCAAGTCGTAGAACTTCTGCAGGGTGGGGTGTTCGGCGGCACGGCCGGGCGGGAGCGGGATGAGGCGCGGCCCTTCGTCGCGCGCTGCCGGGGACTCCGGAGACAGCTTGACGACGCGCGCCTTCTTTGCGGCTGGCTTGCGCTTTTTTCGTTTCACGCCGGGACCCGGACGAGTGGCTGAAAGTGATGATCAGGAGCTTGGCGCCATTATAAACACCGCATCGCGGGATTCGACTCGCCGGCCCGCGCGATCAACCGGCGTGCCGATTGTGCAGCGCGATGCCGGCGACCACGGCAAGCAGCGAAAGCACGTTGTTCAACGCGACGTTGAGAAAAAACTCGCGGAGTTGCCCGGCGTGCCAGTAGGCGAGGCTCTCGTAGGCGAAGGCGGAAAAAGTAGTGAAGGCGCCGCAGAAGCCGGTGGCGGCGAGGAGGCGCCAGCGGTCGTGATCGTGGTCGGCAGTCCAGGTGAGCACGTAGCCCACGATGAGGCAGCCGAGCACGTTCACCAGCAGCGTGCCGACGGGAAATCCGTGGTGCCGCGAGAATTCGGAGGAAAAGTGAGTGAAGGCGAAGCGGGCGAGCGCGCCCAGGACGGCGCCGGCAGACAGATACGCGAGATTCTCGATCATGGAGAACTCCTACTCAGAAATGGGTAGGAGTCATCAGCCCCGGGGGACTCTGTGGGGCGGTTAAGGGCGGAACTCCATCGCCTAACTAAATGGTAGTAGCTGGGGCGGATTGAGGTCAACCGGCAGCAGGGAACGACGATGCTCGGGGCTGGCCGGCCGCGACAACCGGAATTCGCCGCAGAACCTTAGGCGGGAGCGTGAGTACCCGAGTTTCAGCATCCAAGACGGCATGGTTTGGTTCCGGCGGTTTCCGGTGGGCATGGGGAGGCTGCTGGAGGTGGTGTGCACCGAGTGTCACGTCCGCCTCGGGGCGAGCCCGGTGGAAAAAAATCTTCTCATCGTGGAGCAGCTGCATCAGTGCCCGGCGGAGGTGGTGTGGCAGCCGGGACCGCCGGAGCGACGGCGCTCCGCGCGTCCCGATGGCCGTGAACGGAGGCGGAACGAGCGTCCGGACGGCCATGAGCGGCGGCGCCTGTGACTGAAACCTGCTCGAGCGCTTCCTTCCCGAGTTGACGGAATTCCACGTCCGGGTGAAACTTGATTCTCCCGCGAGAGTTTCTGCTGATGTGAATAGGGCGGCGCGCCGCAACCCGGCGACGCAGGCCCGTTCTGAGTGCGGGAGCGTCGCCATCCATGCGTAACGTCATCTCCGAGGGTCCCGGCCGGTTGCCGCGCGTCGCGCTGCTGCTGGCGTCGTTGTTGCTGCTCGCGGTGGCCATGATGAGCTGCGGCGGCAAGTCGAGCACCCCCGTGAACAACAATCCGCTCGGCGTGAGCAAGGTAACGGTCACGCCGACGGCAATCACCGTGCCGGTGAACGGCACGCAGGCGTTCTTTGCGCAGGCGTTCGACGGCTCGAACAACCCCATCGCGGCAGGCACGTTTACATGGACGTCGAGTGCGCCGGGCATTGCGCTGATCAACCAGGACGGCGTGGCGACGGCGATCGCGACAGGGACGGCGCAGATCACGGCGACGGTGGCGACGGTGACCAGCGCCAACTCAACCATGACGGTGGTGGCGCCGGTGGCGTCGGTGACGATTGCGCCGCAGACGGCCAGCGTGAAGGTGGGCGCAACGCAGCAGTTCACGGCGGCGGCGAAGGATGCCGGCGGCAACACGCTGGCGGGCGTGCCCATCACGTGGCGCGTGAGCTTCGCGGGCGTGGCGACCATCGATTCCAACGGGCTGCTGACCGGGGTTGCGCCCGGCGTGGTCACGGTGGTTGCGCAGGCGGGTGGGCAGCAGAGTCCGCCGGCGACGGTGAGCGTGACGCAGTAGCCCAAGTTCTCAGTTCCCGGTCCTCACTTCTCAGATAGAATTTGCGCTGTGAAGGGCGCTTTGCAGCCGCGCTACCGCAATGCCATCGTCCTGGTGGCGGCGTTCGGCGTTTTTTTCGCCACGGTTTTTCCGCTCGCGCCTACACCCATCGCGGTGTACAAGAGCAAACAGGCGGCCCCGGCGGTGAGCATTTTCGCCCTGGCGCTGCTGGCGCTTGCCCTCTCGCGCGTGAGCACGAGCGCACGCGTCGCCGAGCCAGTTTGCTTGCTGCACGGCCGCGATGTGCTCGACCTGACCTGCACGCGCCTCTGCTAATCGCACAACCCTGAGCTGATGTCCGGGCACGGTCCTGTGCCCGGTGGCGTCAACCGCCTGCCGGCGGCGCTGCGCGTTTGCGCAACGGCGCCGTTGCTCTTGTACATGCGGGAGGGTTTGTGCTGGATTTCCTTCTGAAGGTGATTACCTACATGTTTGTCATCGGGGTAGTGGGATGCATGGTCATGCTGCCGATCGTTGTGTGGCGCTTCGTCTCAGTGCTGTTCGAGAAGGACACGCTGGGCGAGGGGCACGAGCTGGAGGCACAGGCGGCTGCCGATTGAGCCCGCCGCCTTCCATGGTTATCTACGATAACCAGCCGCATCCTTCGGCCAGGTACTACCGGCGCAAGCCGGGCGAGCAGCTTCGACCTCGCCCGCCGGAGAAGACATCTACCGAACCTGCGGCGGGCTGCGCGATCAACCGCTGAAAGTACTGAGTCGGTAAAGATGGATTACAGAAGTCATCTTGTCACGCCATAGGGTCCCGGCTATCTTTGCCATCAAGGGCAAGGGGGATGCCCATGGCGAAACTTGGCCAGCAACGCGGGTTTTCACTGATCGAGCTGCTGATCGTGGTGGCCGTCATCCTGGTAATTGCTGCCATTGCCATTCCCAACATGCTGCGGGCGCACATGGCGGCCAATGAAGCGTCGGCCGTGGCGTCGATCAGGGCGCTGGGCACCGCGGAAACAACCTACGCCAACACCTATCCCGAGTACGGGTTTACCTGCAATATCGGGGATATGGGGCCGCCGGCGGGTTCGGGCCTGGCCACGTCGAATGCAGCCGGCCTGATTGATGCCGGCCTGGCCAGCGGCTACAAGGCGGGTTATACCTTCGCGTTCACCAACTGTGTGGCCGGCGGATCGTCGACGGTGAACGCAACATTTCAGTCCACTGCGACGCCGGTCTCGATCGGACAGAGCGGCGTGCGTGCATTCTGCTCGGACCAGGGCGGGGCCGTCCGCTACGACGCCGGCGGAAGCTCGTCTACTTGCCTGGGCAGCGGCTCGCCGCTGTAGTTCGGGGGCGCGTCCAGGTTCCCACCAGCACGGGACTTCGTTCACTGTCTTTCAGGATGGCGTGCCCGCCCCAGTGCTGGTTTTTGGGCGGCTGCAGGCATTGCACGCCCCTGGATTTGAGCTCGTCGCAGGTGCGCTTCACGTCGGCGGCGACAAAGACGATATCGCTCGCGAGACCGGGCTTTCGAAGAGCGCGGTGCAGCAGGCGCTGCGGAGCCTGCGGCGGCGGCTGGTGAACTCGCATCGCGAGCACCAGACGGACACGCCGGAGCACGAGGTGGAACGGCGGTGGGTGAGGTAGACTCACCGGCGCAAGGCTGCGAGGTATTTACCAATGCAATCTGTTCTGATTAGCGTGCTTATCGTTGCGAGTTGCGGAACAGCGGCCTCTGCGCAGTCACTTGCCGAAATGGCGCGCCAGGAGCGCTCGCGCAGGGAGACGGAAGCAGCCTCGGCGCGGCACGTCTTCACAAATGACGACGTGGCGCCGGCAAAGCGGGGCGACGCGGCAGAGCCCGACGGCGGACAGCCGGGAAGCGGAGCCGCGTCGCAGCGGAGCGCGGCGGCAGAGAAGCTGCGCGCGAAGGTTCTTGCCTACAAACAGCGGATCAAAGAACTGCAGGCGCGGATCGATGAGATCGGCCGGCAGATCGACCCCTCAGAAAAGCTCGGGGATGTGCCCGTCGGACAACGAGTGCTGCTCCACGGAACCGGTATGGGCGATCCTGGGCCTGGATTCTGCGCCAGATCACAAGCGATCTACTTCTCACCCTACAAGGAGTACTGCGACCGACCGGAGCGGCTTGCAGCGGAGCGCGAGGTCCTTCAGGCAGAACTCAATCGACAGCGAACCGCCCTGGCGGAGATCCAGGAGCAGGCGCGAAAGCAGGGATACCGGAGCGCGGTTTACGATCCGGAATAGTGCATGCTTGGGCGAGGGCGCCGTACTACCCGGGGTCGTGCTCGCGCAATGAGCGGCGTAGGGGCAGGGACCCTTCGACTCCGCGCTTCGCGCTCCGCTCAGGATGACTCAAGCCAAATTCAGCAGAGTTCTCGAGCTGCATCGTTGCGCCAGAACGGGGACGAGGGCGTCCGCGCCACGCCAGTCGTGGGCGTCCGCCGCGACGTCGCCGTAAAGCGGGCCCGCAAACCCCCGGGGGCGGCGAGCGCAGGTTGCGGAAAGAGTGCTACGATGACGGCTGGTGAAAACGCCATGCCGCAATTCGTAATCGAGCGAGAGATTCCGGGCGCCGGCAACATGTCGGAGGCCGAGCTTCAGGCGGTAGCGAAGAAATCCAATGCCGTTCTGAAGGAGATGGGCCCGGAGATCAAGTGGCTGCACAGCTACGTAACCGGCGACAAGGTGTATTGCGTCTACCTGGCGCCGGACGAGGAAACCGTTCGCGAGCACGCGCGCCGCGGCGGCTTTCCGGCGAACCGCGTGTCGGCAGTGCGGCGGCTGATCGATCCGGGCACGGCGGGCTGATCAGGGCGAGTTCAGGGCGCAGGTTCATCGCTGAGCGCTTCCACCACCGCCCGCTCGACCGGCATTGCCCAGCCTTCCATCCACGCCTTGAGGCCTGAGTTGGCGAGCGCCTCGTCGTCGTAGGAGCGCGCAGCGCCGAAATCACCTTGGATGATTGAGCGCGGAGGCGGAGCGCGCTTCCTGTTCGAAGCGCTGCAGCGCATCAGGAAGCGAGTGGCGGTCAAGCGAGATGGTCTTGATGGCGACTTCGCGGCCGAGGCGGAGATCGCGCGCGCGGTAAACCTCGCCCATGCCTCCGGCGCCGAGGACCTGGAGGATTTCGTAGGCGCCGAAGCGTGTCCCCGGGGACAAGGCGGACGCGGCTACGGCCGGAGTGAGCGGCGGATTCATGTCCGGGTTGGGTCGGCGGACCAGCGGCGCTGGGCCTGGGGCAGGGCACCCTGATGAGCCGCGTTTTAGAATACCGTAACTACGAGGGGATATGGACATTCGATCGTTGCAGCGCCCGCTGAAGGACCGCTACCGGCAGGACCCGAACAGCTCCCGCATCACGCTGACCGCGCGCGGTTCGCAGACGGCTGCGCCGATTGCCTGCTCAGTGGACCTGGGCCGCGCCATCTACCAGGCGCAGGCACACCAGGGCGTGGGCGGCGCGGGCAGCGGCGCCTGCTCCGGCGACCTGCTGCTGGGCGCCCTGGCGGCATGCGCGCAGATTACGTGCCAGATGGTGGCAGCAGCGATGGGCGTGCCGACGGAAAGCATCGATGTGCGGGTGGACGGCGACCTGGACCTGCGGGGAACACTGGGCATGTCGAAGGAAGTGCCGGTGGGATTCGGGAGCATCCGGGTGAAGTTCGACATCCGGGCGCCGCAGGCGACCGCGGAGCAGCGGAAAGCGCTGCAGGAAAAAACCGAACAGTACTGCGTGGTGATGCAGACGCTGCTGAAGCCGCCGAAGATCGAGAGCGAGTGGGCGGAGTGAGTTGCCGCGCTACGGCAATGCTCTTGCGCTGACCAGAAAGAGGCGGTTTTTTACGAGGTCGGCTGCGCCACCCTGTGCGACGAGACCGAGTGGCCAGCCGGCGGCACCACGGGTCTTGCAGGGACTTGGCTGCCCCCAGGGATTCGAACCCCGATATGCTGATCCAGAGTTACGAGTCAGCCGAGGCCGAATTCATGGCAACGCCGTTCTAATTCAGTCACTTGCGTAACCGCAAGCCCGCACGGAAGCGCCGCGTTCGAAGTTTCGAAAAATCGCGTGTTGGCGCATAGGGACTCGGAGCGCATGACACAGTGATGGCACAGGAAAATTGACAACTTTAGGCCGCTGAGGTAGCATCTACGTTTGTACGCACATTGTACATACAGGAGTAGACGATGGCGACAGCGGTTAAGAAGCGGTCGACGGCGAAATCGGAGAGGATCAACTTCCGTGTATCGGCGGCTGAGGAGCGCCTGATCCGGCTTGGAGCGGAGAAAAGAGGCGAGAAGGTGACCCGCTTCATTGTGCAAAGCGCATGTGCCGCCGCCGAAGTGGCTCTGGCTGACCAGAAACACTTCGAACTCGCTCCCGCCCAGTTTGCCCGGTTCGCGGACGCGCTCGACCGGCCTGCAAAGGTCATCCCCTCCCTGCAGAAACTGTTCGCACAGAAGTCGGTTCTTGAGCGCTGATTGAACGAATCGCGAACAAAGCCGCCTCTTTCAGCGGTCGAATTGCTGACCTCTGATCACGACGTGAGTGATTTTGACTGCGGCAAGCATGTCTCACTAACCGACTGGCTCAAGCGCTTTGCGCGCATGAATCAGTCGAGCGGAGATACGCGCACCTACGTCGTTCATCGAAATCGGAAGGTCGTGGGCTACTACTCGCTTGCTCCTGGCAGCGTCTCAAGAAAGGAAGCGGCTGTTCGGGCACGCAAGTCGGCCCCAGAGCCGGTTCCCATCGTGCTGCTCGCGCGTCTCGCCATTGACAAGGCAGAGCAGGGCCAAGGGCTTGGCTCTGCTCTGCTGAAAGACGCATTGCAGCGCGCATACGCGGGGGCGGAGATCATCGGTGGCCGTGCTGTCCTAGTGCACGCCATTGACGCCGAAGCCGCTGCCTTCTACCGCAAGTACGGATTCGAGAGTTGCCCCGGCCTGGAACTGCACCTCATGCTGCTGATGAAGGACCTGCGGACCACGCTTGGCGTCTGACAAAAACGGTGAATGTCTCGCGAGATTCTCGGTTAAAGGCATCGCGCAGCCCCTTCCTTTAACCCATTTCCCTCTCCCATTCCCCTTAGCCATTCCTCCGATCAATCCGAAGTCTTCTGCAGAGGTGTGTACCTATGGTTGAAGGGCAACTGCCCATCCCTGAGCTCGTCGCGACGCGACGTGCGGCCCAAATCCAAGGCGCGAGAGTGGAATGTCAAAACGCGATGGGCCATTCGGATGTGAAGACGGCCATGACGTACCAGCACCCTGAATTGAATGTCGTGCGCGAGGCAATCAATGCGCGGCAAATTTCAGGGCACGTTTTGGGGCACAGGTCGGACACGACCGGAAGAGTGAACTAGCGAGTGATTGAAAAGTTTGGCTGCCCCCCAGGGATTCGAACCCCGATATGCTGATCCAGAGTCAGCTGTCCTACCATTGAACGAGGGGGCAGCGCGCAGCCACAGGAGCGTACCGCGGAAAATGGCGCGCCGGGCAGTGTTCGAGTTCGATTCTAAGCTGCGGCGTGGGGATGGTCAACCTGACGGCCGCGCCAGCAGCGGGTGACGTAACGTTGATTGTGTAAAAAGCGAGAGGGTGTAAGTTGGCTTTGCCTAGCAAGCGAAGCCGTTCCTGGAAAGGAGACCTACACCCGATGGCGAAGATAATCCGGATTGAGGAGCATTTCCAACATTTTCT